>CAZXAC010000018.1:0-20269 GCA_964638335.1 uncultured Lentisphaera sp.
TCTCTATGGGACAAAAACTGTTCCGCGACAAAAGTTGAGCACGCTTCAAAACATGCTTCGGCAATCTCATTCATAAATGAACTGCAATACAGGTATAACACGCTTTTAGGAGACAACGGGATAAATATATCTGGAGGGCAGAGACAACGAATATCAATAGCAAGAGAGATTTACAAGAACGCTCCCATATTACTCTTAGATGAAGCAACCAGCGCATTAGACAGCGAAACAGAACAAATGATCCAAGACAATCTCAGGCAGATACATGGAACGAAGACAATCTTGGTAATCGCGCACAGGCTCTCAACGATCAAGGATTGTGATAAAATATTTGTACTCGATTCTGGAAAAGTCGTTGAAGAAGGCAGTTATGCTGAACTTTACCAAAAATGCGGCAAGTTCAGACAGATGGTGGAAAGGCAGAGTTTGTAAAGAAGTTCTGGAGTTCTAAAGTTCTGGAGTTCTAAAGTTCTAGATTACGGGATTGCAGGAAATTGTCATTGTAAAAGGCATTAAATATGGAAAATTCACAATTCAAAAAGCAACTCGAAGAAAGAACGCTAGCGTTCGCAATTTCTGTAGTTAAATTCTGTCACCATCTACGAAAAATTGGAATACCCAACGTCTTATTGATACAACTACTGAAATCAGGAACTTCCATCGGGAGCAACTATAGAGAAGCAAATAGGGCTGAATCCAAAAAAGACTTTATTCACAAAATTGGAATCGTAGAGAAAGAGGCCGCGGAAACAGTGTATTGGCTTGATATTATGCGACAAAGCGACATGATTGAAAACGATGGCTTTACCATCTCCTCTAAACTGCATAACGAAGCGAAGGAGTTATTGGCTCTCTTTAATTCTATATCTAGATCAAGCAAATCCTAAAAGTCTCACCAACTCCAGAACTTTAGAACTTTAGAACTTTAAAAACTTCTCCTATCATGTGCGGTTTTATAACTACAATTTCTAAGAAAAACACGGTGTTCCCTCAGGATAGCCTTCGTAGGATGGCATCTATAATATCTCATCGTGGTCCGGATGATTCCGGATTCTTCTTTTCCGAAAGCCTGTCTCTCGCATTTAGGCGCCTGAAAATAATAGACTTATCTGAAAAGGGACACCAGCCAATGTTCAGTCAGGACGGTCGTTATGTAATTGTATTTAACGGTGAAATATACAACTACATGGAAATACGCGAGGAGTTGAAGAAAAAGGGAATTGTATTCAATTCAGATTCTGACACGGAGGTACTGCTTAATTCCTATATTCAATGGGGGGAAAAATGCCTCCATAAATTTATCGGGATGTTCGCTTTTGCAATATATGATCAAACTGAGAAATCTGTTTTTTTCGCCCGCGATCAGCTTGGGATAAAACCACTTTTCATTTTTGAGAATGCCGAATACGTAATCCTCACAAGCGAAATCAAGGCTATTCTCCCATTCTCCCAACTTGAACCCGATTTCTCAACCTTCAATGAATATCTGATATTTCGATCCCTGCCTGGGGAACGCACGATGTTTAAAAACGTCAGGAGCCTTCCAGCTGGGCATTTCGGAAGATGGAATAATGGAATCCTTTCCAAGCATTCATACTTCAAACTTGAAGAAACATTTGATCAGGACGCTAATTTAACTTTTGCCGCAGCATGCGAAAAAACTGATACAGTCCTCAAGGAAAGCATACAGTTGCATCTCCGAAGCGACGTGGAGCTTGGCGTACAGCTTAGCGGAGGAATCGATTCTAGCCTAATAACAGCGATAGCATCAAAGCTGACTGGAAGACGCCTGCATTCATTCTCGATTTCATTTTCCGAAGACGAATATGATGAATCCGAATATCAAAAAAGAGTTTCACTGAAATACAATACGGAACATCATGATTTCAGAATGGATGAAGATATCTTCACCACAAACATTGAGAGGGCTTTATGGCATTACGAACACCCCCTCAACGATCCGAACTCGGTTGCAACCTACTACTTGGCGAAAAAAGCCAAAGATTTCGTCACGGTAATGTTGAGCGGAGAAGGCGCAGACGAATCCTTTCTAGGATATGTAAAATTCCTTCCTGAAACAATACAAAGATTGAAACTTCGGACAATGATCCATCACAGGAAACGGCTTAGAAGCATCATATCAAAAATCTGGCCTTTTCAGAAGGGAAGAGCACTGTTATCGGCGACAAAATATCCTCCAGCTATGTTTGCTCTTAGTTATGCAAAACTTAATCTTATAGATGAACTTCTTGGCGGAAATTATTCGGAGATGATTCCTAGATCTTTAATCTCCGGGCTGGCACATGGCAACATCTTATCAGAAGCAATACTCCAAGATGAAATATGTGATCTCCCTCAATGGTTTTGGAGAGCCGATAGAATGGGCATGGGTGCATCGCTCGAATTCAGAGTTCCTTTCTGCACCGAAAAAATGTTTAAAACGGCAAACTCCATTCCATATAAACTAAAGGTTTATCAAGGAGAGAGAAAGGCTATTCTAAAGAAGATTGCAGAAAAATACATCGAACAAGACCAAATATACCGAAAGAAAATCGGATTCGGCACACCAATAGACAAGTGGATTTGCAAAAAAGGAAAATACCACGAATTATTTGAAGACACCATCAATTCGGTATCTTTCAAAGATAGAAGTTTTATAAATCAAAATCACTTCAGCAAAATTTATAAGGCTCATAGAAATGGAGTTTACACAGAGCATAATAGTGCCTTTCTTTGGACTTATTTCAATCTTGAACTTTGGTCTAGGATATTTTTCGATGGCAAATGGAAAAACTTTACAAATTAGGGCCGCAAAAGCAGAAATGAGTCGCAATAAATTTCAAACTATCAGGTTTTTAGCGTAGAATGTGCGGAATACTATTAAATGTAGGGAATGAAAAGATATCCTCGGACCATCCGGGCTTGAATATTATTGAACATCGGGGACCAGATGGTTTCGGAGCTAGATCTTTCGATTTGGGAAAATTCAGGATCGGGCTTGGGCATAGGCGCTTATCGATCATAGATCTTTCTGAATGTGGAAACCAGCCAATGTCCTATGCTGGAGAAAAACTTTGGATTGTTTTCAACGGAGAAATATACAACTACCGCGAAATTCGCAAGGAACTTGAGGGGCTTGGTTTTGTTTTTGCATCCAAATCCGACACCGAAGTCATACTAGCCGCATATAAAAAATGGGGCAATGCCTGTCTAAATAGATTTAACGGAATGTTCTCTTTCGTAATATACGATATTGATGAAAAATCTTTGTTTATCGCACGGGATAGATTTGGCATAAAACCGCTTTATTATTTCAACTCAAAAAAAGGATTTCGAGTATGTTCGGAATTGAAACAATTCCTTTCTTTAGACGGTTTTTATCCTAAAATAAACAAAACAAAACTGTATCATTATTTAAATTCAGGAGATTTCAGCTTCGACGATCAGACTTTGTGGGAGAACGTAAGAGAACTAGAGCCAGGTCACAGTATCAAAATAGTCCTAGAAAAATGGACCCCTGGAGATGAAATAATTCCACAAAAATGGTACGAAGCTCCATTCTTTGATAAAAAATTAAATATCACATTTGAAGACGCTGTGTGCGAGTTCCGCAACCTTCTTCAAGATTCCGTAAAACTGCGCTTGCGCTCTGATGTTCCAGTGGGTTTCCTGCTTTCGGGTGGGATAGATTCGTCGACTTTAGTGGGTCTTGGACAGCTACTTTCCGGAGAAAGAACTGAACATCTAAAAACCTATTCCTCGTGCTATAATAACAGTGCAATAGATGAACGTGATTTCATAAATGAAATGATAAGATCCACTGGTGCAGAACATTGTCTTCACTTTCCCCAACCTAGCGACATATCTGCAAATATCGAAAAAGTGATATGGCATAATGATATTCCGGTACTTCACGGCTCTCCTTCAGTCCATTGGCTTCTGTATCAAAAAATAAAAACCGAGAACGATTCTAGGAAAGTTATAATAGAAGGGCAAGGTGGAGACGAGATAATGTGTGGCTATGGGGATTTCCACTGGGCGTATTTGAACGAAAAACTCCATTCTGATATTCCTGACTTCTTAAGACAAATCTCTCAATTTCAGAGAATACACCACGAACCATTTAAAATAATGGCAAGAAAATTCCTAAGGATAAATTTCCCATCCAGTGTAAGCTTTCCGCCTAACGCAATCATAAGACGGGAGGAATTGCTGGGCAGTGCCCCCCTGCCCCCGATAGCCATAAGACGCGAGGAAGCCAATGTAAGCAAACTTCACCGCAACAGGTTCAAAATATTGCGTTACATACTTCACAATGTGGATCGCAACTCAATGGCTCACTCTAGGGAGGCAAGAACCCCTTTCCTAGACTACAGGCTCGTCGAGTTCTGTCTGCGACTGCCCTCAAATCTTAAGATATCCAATGGTTATACTAAACGCGTATTACGAAGAGCGGCAGAGCAGATAATTCCAGCGAAAATCGCAAACCGGACAGACAAGCAAGGATATTCAAGTCCAGTCGCGATGTGGGCAAAGGAAGGATTATGCGGATTCTTCAAAGAAAATCTTGAACAATTCTCAAAACTTCCTTTTGTTAACGGGAAAATGGCGCAAGATAAATTCGAGAAGTATATAGCCGGAAAAACGCATTTCGACCCTGTCCTATGGAGAATAATTGCAACAGGAATCTGGATAGAAAAATTCGGAATGAAATGAAAAGGAACGCCAGCCTTATGGCTGGCTATGATGCCGGCCATAGGGCCGGCGATCCAAAATGCAACGGAAGAAAAGGAACGCCAGCCTTATGGCTGGCTATAAAACAAGACAAATAATGCAAGAATGGTATGGCAGGGGATATATTCCACACCGGGACAAGATCGGGCTTAAGCAGCATGTTACATTTCATCTGGCCGACTCCTTGCCCAAGAAAGTAATTGATAGATACAAAAACGAGATCAAATTCATAGCTTCTGGACTCAGAAATAATTCTACAGAGGATTTCGAAAAAAAACTTGTAGAGCAGAAAATCGAAAAAATGCAGGAATATCTCGACGCTGGATTCGGGAATTGTATTTTGCGCAATCCAATTTTAGCGTCAATAGTTGTTGATTCGATCCTTGAATATGCCGCAGGAAGATATGAGATTCATGCTTGGTGTGTTATGCCCAACCATGTTCACGCCTTGATCAAAACAACAGAGTTCAGTCTATCGAGTATTATTCGATCATGGAAATCATATACCGCCAATAAAATCAACAAAACTATTGGGAAGCAACAGAACATTTGGCAGAGAGAATATTTTGACCGATATATCAGAGATGATAAACATTTTATAGACACCATCAATTACATAGAGGATAATCCTGTGAAAGCTGGACTTGTAAAGCAAAAGGATGAATGGGAATGGAGCAGTGCTCATAGTTGAAAATGGCCGGCCATAGGGCCGGCGATCCAAAACACAACGGGAAAAAAGGGAACGCCAGCCTTATGGCTGGCTATGATGCCGGCCATCCGTCTTCGCTTTCAGTTAGGATGAAACAGGTAAGACAGGTGATCCGGAATGAAATGAAAAAAGGGAATAATCTCTCCTGACAAAAAATATAATATTGGATATTACCAGACTCTAATGCCAAAAACTCTAGCTATAGTCTTTTCTAAAAACCGGACATTGCAATTGAAATCCCTGCTGATGTCGTTGCAATATTATTCCGACGCCAAGGAGGAGAACATTCATATAGTATACAAGGCAGACGAGGGCGTCAGCTACGATCCACTGATTAAAGATTTCAAATGTAAATTCCATAAGCAAAAGAACTTCCTCGAAGATGTAACAAATATCATCAGGTATAATGATTCGGATTATATATGGTTTATGGTTGACGATCTGATATATCGTGACACGTTTTCAATCAGGGAAATTGAAGATTTCCTAGATGACAATCCAAATGTAGATTCATTTTGCCTAAGGCTAGGGAAAAATATCACTGCAAACGATGGACAGCCTTATTTTGAAAAGGACGATAAGGATATATTGACATGGAATACAAAGTTCGGACAAGGTAAACACTGGAACTATTTCTGGGAACTGAGCAGCTCCGTGTATAGAAGAAATTTGGTGCTACAATACATCTCAAAGTGTCGACCAAAAAGAGAAACATTTCCAAATCCTTTTGAGTATCATTACTACTCATGTATGCCAAACACAAGGACGCGTGGACCAATAGGAATATACTTAAAGTTGAGATACCCACTAAGCGGAAGAAGCAAAAAAGTCGCTTGCTTTAAAAATTCGAAATGTTTCACTCACGGAGTAAATCTTGTAGCTGATCTAAAGGACGAACGCAAAGAAACATTCAGCTTCAAGGAACTCCATCGAAAAATGCTTGATGGATATGCGGTGGATTTTGTATCTCCAACCAACATCGAAACCCCTAACCCTGGAGGAAAATTCTTCAAAATCGTAAAAATAGAGTCACTGCAAAACATAATTAAAAATAACGAAAAAACCGTCAACCATTCAAATGATTGAATTTATCGAAAAATTTTCTATACCTCATTTTCTATTGACATTGTCAGAAAAGGCCAAAAGCCAAGCTTGCGCCAGGGCAAGAGCCTTGGACTGTAAAAAAATCACTTTTGAAGGAAAGACAAAAACACTGTTAGCGGAATACGAGAACTTCTTTCCACAACCTTTATCTTTTGAGAATGAAATTGGCGTAGTTATGGTTATTGGTTCTCCTATTTACGCCAACGCAAAGGTTGACGCGAAAAAAACTGCAGAAAGCCTTATTAAGAATTTTCCCAGCAAAACGGCACTTGATCTACTAGACGGAGAATTTTTATTAATCCATTTCGTCAAAGATGATGGCTCTCTACGAATTATCAATGACAGGTGGTGTTCGGTTCCATTTCACTATAATTTCTCAAAAGAGAAAAAAATATTTTGTGCAAGCCCATGTTTCCTTTCGGTATGGGAGTTTCTTAAAGACAATATGATGCTAAAGATAGATCAAAAAGCATTTTTTGAACTACTCTGGTTTCAAAGGCTTTTCGGGACAAAAACCCTCGCCAAAGGCACTTATTTCATGCCGGATGCCCATGTTTTAACTATTAAAGACTGGGAAATATGTGCCGAAAGATACTGGCAAAGGAGTTATGACAAAAATAAAAATTCGATCGAGTCTAATGCCCAGGAACTGGCAGGTCTTGTCAAACATTCCATATCCGTAAAAACTGCAGACGCGAAAAGACTGGGACATTTCTTGAGCGGCGGAATGGATTCGCGGTCGGTCCTTGCCGGCTTTGAAGGCGAACTCCCTACTTGTTTCACCGTCGGAGTTTCGGACAATCGCGAAGTTCGCACGGCAAGAAAATTGGCCGTAACAAAAGGAGCGGAACACCACTTTTTAAAACTCCACCCGGAGCATTATGGAAAGATAAGAGAATCCGCGGTAAAAATCTGTGGAGGAATGTTCAACTACGATCATGCCCTTTTCCTAGGCTATCAAGATTTCATATCTCAAAAAGCAGAAGTCTGTTTTAACGGATACGGATTCGACTTCATGTTTCAAGGCATGTATATACCAGCAAAAAACATGACCTTCGCGGGCAGAAATCTATATCTAAGAAAAATGCATCCTCCTCCAGACAAACTTGTGGAATATTTCATAAACAATGCGTCATATAGGATAAAATTGGCAGACATATGGAGATTCGTCAGGGAAGATAAAAAACACGAATTGAAAGAGTTTCAAATCAACAGTATAAGCGAGATTTTGAAGCAGGGACATGATTTGACGGACAATAAATTTGATCTCTGGGAATATTTTACATTTCATCACCTGTCTAGACATTACAGTTATCCTAATGTATTGTCGATAAAGACATTCTCAGAATCCAGAATAGCGTCTTTCACAAATCAGATATTTGATCTTTATCTTTCTCTCCCAACGGCTCAGCGTTTTGAGGGTCGAATAGAAAAAAGACTGCTTCAAATACTGGATGAAAATTTGGCAAAAATCCCCAGCGCCAACACGGGTTTTCCAATCACAGCTTCAGGGCTCGAACAGACTGCCTACCAAATATGCAGAGGCATAAAGAGGAGAATTTCCGGAGCCAAGGATTTTGAATCATGGACTGAAAGAACTTGGCCATCCCGTGAATACGCACTTAAAAATCAAAAGTCTCTTAACACCGCGGCAAGAGAAATCATCAGATCGGATCTCCTCGAACAACTGGGTTTCCTTGACATCGGAAAGATCAGAAGAGAACTGCCAAGATGGCTTCAGGGAGAAAAGGTTGATGGGGTAAGCGGAGATCTGGTCCAAACTCTTGTCACAATCGGAACTTTTCTCCAAATAAAGTAATCCATAAGCACGCTGCTATTTAAATTAAGTTCACGCTCACACGACCCGTTGACATCATGTATACTGATGCTATAATCTCTCTGGATATATTATCTATCTAAAAAAAAGGTTTTTTATGTTTACCATAGGAATAAATACTGGGCTCAACTCATCGGCAGTCCTTATGAAGGACAACAAAGTTATTTTTGGCGTACAAGAGGAACGTTTATCCAAGATAAAAAATCAGCCCGGATTCCCTACCCTCGCGATAAATGCCGCATTGAAACATGCCAGTCTTCAAATAGAAGATATTGACATCTTCGCGGTGGGAGGCAAGAACTCTAAAATAGCGCAGAGCCGCCAGGACGATCTCGACAAATTCAACAACAGATATGATAAGATAAAAAAGAAATGGTTTGGAGAAAGCCGCAACATATTTGCGGAATTCGCCAAGAAAAGTCTTAACAAAATACAATCCGTCCGTTCGGGGAAACCTAATGCGGCAAAAACGCTTGACGATTATCTGTCTGAACTTGGAATAACGAAAAAACACAAAAGATACGACCATCATTCATGTCACGCGGCGGCAGCATACTACGGTCTTTCTATGGACAAATCAAAACACCTGGTGTTCTGTCTTGACGGAGGTGGAGATGGGCGCACAAGCGGAGTATTTGTCGGAGAAAACGGCAAACTCTCCGAAATAGCTTGCTCGGACTCCTTTTCACCTGCCTGCATATATGCCCATATAACCTACATAATGGGTTTCATGCCTCATGAACACGAATATAAATTGATGGGACTTGCTCCATACGCGCAGCCAAGATATGCGAAGGTCGCGAAAGAGATCTTGATGCAATTCGTGGATTTCGACAAAGAAAATCCATTGATTTTTACAAATGGCTCAAAGTATTCAAAGGTAAGCAACTCCAGAGGAAACGCCAAGCAGGAACTTGTTCACGATCTGTTCAAGAGCACTTTCAATCTGCGTTTTGATACGCTTGCGGCAGGACTCCAGCTCATGGCGGAAGATGTTGCGGTAAGATGGATAAAGGCCGGGATTAAGCAGACAGGAATAAAGAAGATTCTACTTTCTGGCGGATTTTTCATGAACGTAAAGGCTAACAAACTTATATCCGAACTGCCAGAAGTAGAGTTTGTAAACGTCTTCCCATCTTGCGGGGACGAGACGAATGCCTTCGGCGCGGCCTTCCTAGCATACAAGGAAAACAACGCAGAAAATTCCCCAAAAATAGAATTTGAAAATTACTGCGTCGGTCCGGATGCCTCATTTGACATGGAAGATGCCAAGAAGAAATATAAGGATAAGGTCAACTTTGAATACGTTCAAGATATAAATGATAAAGTCGTAGAGTTGCTCATCGCTAGAAAAATCGTAGCACGAGCTTCAGGAGGGATGGAATTTGGCGCACGCGCTCTTGGAAACCGTTCAATACTAGCTTCTCCTGACGACATGCGAATAATCAACAAAATCAACGCCGCTATAAAGAAACGCGACTTTTGGATGCCATTCGCTCCAGCCGCTCTCGAAGATAAACTTGATAGCGTGGTTGAAGTTCCAGAAAGTTTAAAAAAATGTTATTCTCCGTACATGATGTTTACGTTCAATGTAAAGCCTGAAATGGCAGACAAAATAATAGCTGGAGTACACCAAGCAGACAAAACGGCAAGAGCCCAAACAGTCAATCCTAGGATATACCCGGATTTTTACGATATCATATCCAAATTTGAAAAACGGACCGGAATTCCGGCTGTTCTAAACACCTCATTCAACCTCCACGGATATCCAATAGTCCTCGGAGCATGCGACGCAATAGACGTATATCTCAATTCCGAATTGGATGTGCTTGTGGTTGGAAATCATTTGATTACCAGAAAATAAATTCCCCACATAAAATCTCACATGCGCTACGCGATAATTTCCGATATTCACGGGAACAAACAGGCTCTTACTGTCGTTCTCACCGACATAAGGAGTAATCGTGCCGATAAGATAATCTGCCTTGGCGACATAGTTGGCTACGGCCCCTCTCCTATAGAGACACTGGACAGCTGCTATCAGAATGTTGATCATTTTGTTCTTGGTAACCACGATGCCGCGGCGACGGGAAAACTATCCACAGAAAATTTCAACGACAATGCGAAGTTCCTTATAGACTGGACTTCTTCACATATTGAAGATGGGCACAAAAAGTTTTTTTCTTCCATGCCTCTTATGTTGAAGGGACCCGGTTTCAGATGTTCTCACGGATCATTGAAAAACCCAGGCAGATTTTCATACATATTGGACGAGGGGCAGGCACAGGAAGAATTCGCCACATTCCCTGAACAGATAGCCTTCGTTGGGCACAGCCATGTACCCGGAATATTTGTAGTCGGAGCTAGCGGCAATCCGCATTGGCTCGGTCCAACGAATTTTAATATTGAAGAGGAAAAAAGGTATATCGTAAATGTTGGTTCAGTCGGCCAGCCACGTGATAACGACATAAGGGCTTCCTACTGCATATACGACGAAAAAAGCGGGGATATCATTTTCCGCAAGATTCCCTTCGACATCGAAGCCTACAAAAGGGATCAACTAAGACAGGGCCTTCCATACGAGAGCAGTTATTTCGTAGAGCTCTACCACAGCAACAAAGCTAAACCATTGCGCGACACAATTGGATTCAAGGAATTGTCTGCGGAAAATGCATTGTGCGGGATTGCGGAACTCAAGAGCCTTGAACACGAAGTAAAAAAACTTAGAAAAACGAAGACGATCTTAATGCTGTCATCCTTTTTGTTCGTCCTATTGAGTAGCCTTCTCTCCCTGTTTTATTTCAAGGTCAATTCCGAGAAGATCAGCATATCAGAAAGTGCCAAAAGAACTGAGATGGAACTGGCAAAGAAAACAAAAACTATATATCTGCCACAAAATACTGCCCCATTGTCTCTACCAGAAACTACAGATGTGAATATCATTTCCATGCCTGACTTAGGAGCAGCAGAAGCTGATAAACCTTTCAAAAATTGGATCGTGGAATTGTCTAATCCTGATTCACAAAAAATATCCTGCGAAATATTTGAAGATAAGAAACAGGGAGACATTCCTGGTTTCAGGCTGAAGTCTTCGATCTCCGAGGAGCTGTCATTGAAGTCCAAACCAATTCAGGTAAAAAAGGGTATGAGATTTTCCGCTTCCGCTCAATTCAGAAAGGAGTTCATAGAAGCTGGGCATATATCTCTATGCCTTATCTTGGAAAAGAATGATGGAACCTCGGAACTTCTAATCCAAAATACGGTAAATGAGATCAAAGAAAGTGACGCTTGGACTAGGAAGACATCGATTACTCTAGGAAAAGATGATTCTCTGCGCGAAGACGGCTTGCTGTACTACGCAATAAAAGGTAATTTCATAGGCGAACTGCTTGTAAGAAAATGCAGTCTGATAAAAAAACAATGAAGATAGCACAACTTATTCCTCAATTTTATCCCCGCATAGGTGGTGCAGAAATATGCATACACAACGTCTGCAAGGCTCTTTCTGAAAATGGTCACGAGGCGGTGGTTATAACAAGCACAGCTCCACCTGAAAACCCACCTGTCCTGCCATACCAAATAGAGTACTTATGGCCAAAGACATGCGGACTTTTCAGACGTCTGCCTCACGTTGTGGGCAACACATATCTAAGATATTCGCTCGCTCGACTTCAAAGAAAACACAATTTTGATCTGTGGCAGGTCACAAACGGTTGGCCTCTCGGCGTATTTGCTGTAGACTTTTTTAAGAAAAATAATATCCCGTGCGTACTGCGCTGCTGCGGAGAGGATATACAGACATTCCCGCAAATCAATTACGGAGTCAGGCTGAATAAAAGCGTTGACAGGCTTATAAAGGAAAAATTCCCTCTATTTGATGCTTTTGTGTCACTCACCCCGAGTGTGAAAGAAGAGTATTTTAAACTGGGAATCCCCGATGAGAAAATAAGAATAATTCCAAATGGAACAGATACTGCGAAATTCGCAAAACTTTCTGACGAGAAACGAAGCGATATACGTAAAAAGATTGGAGTTGTCAAACTTGATAGTCCGTTGATTCTCACAGTAGGACGCTACCATCCAAAGAAGGGCTTTGATTCTATACCACATATAGCAAAATCGCTAAAGGAAAGGGGTATAGATTTTAATTGGATTATCGCTGGGCGTAACGTTTGCGAAATTCGCAGGAAATATCCCTACAGTGAGTCAGTCGGGATATTTTTTTTGGAGAAATTTGCTACGACGGGTGGACAAGAGGTTTTTAACCTTCCGTCTCAGGAACTGATTGATATTTATTGCGCTTCTGATATCTTCGCCCTACCCACATTGATAGAGACATTCGGCATGGTACTGGTGGAGGCTATGGCGGCCGGACTGCCTATAATTACAACAGATGCTCCAGGAGTAAGAGATGTTATAAATGATGGCGCAGAAGGCTTCAAAGTAGAGGCTGGAAACTCCGATAAGTTTGCAGAAAAGCTCGCCGTCGTTATCAAAGATGAACGCACTGCGGAAAAGTTTTCAGCGCAATCCAGAGCTTCCTCCAAGGCATACGACTGGAAGATCGTCGCACAAAAATATCTTGACTTCTATCAAGATCTAAAAAACAAAACATGAAGAATCGAAAAAAAATACTCTGCATAATAGGACAGCTCGGCAACGGAGGCACCGAGAGACAGCTCCAGCTTTTCCTAAAACATCTTGACAAGGATATTTACGATGCCCAAGTGCTTGTTTCAGGAAAAGCTTCCGGAAGATGGGCGGAACCGATCAGTTCCATGGGAGTCTGCATCCAAGAGCTCGGAAACATCAATGCGTTCAATAAGCTCATGAAATTCAGAAGAATTGTTTCAGAATTTCGTCCAGATATAATATTTTCATGGAGTTTCTTCACAAACGCCTTCAGTATCGCATGCCATAGGATTCCCTTTATAGGATCCTTGAGAGGGGATTTGAACGCTGCCCAAAGGAATATCGGCAGACCGATGTGGAGATTGTCCCTGTGGCCGAAACGATTTATTGTAAATTCAAACCTGTTAAAGGCGCAGTTGGAAGAAGTCGGGATCAAACGGGAAAGGATTTCGGTAGTTCCGAATATCTTCGACGCCGCATCACTTCCCTCGAACGCAAATGACAGGGAAAGGATCAGAAAACGCTATTCGATTCCGCAGGGAGCAAAAGTGGTCTGCGGCGCTGGCAGAGATATTCCAGAAAAGAATCTCGGGCTTTTCATAAGAGTGTTTAAAACCTTAAGGGATTCTGATTCTTCAATATACGGATTTCTGCTGGGCTCCTGTGCTGCAACACTCCAGAATAAAACAAGAGAAATGGGGTTAACGGATTTTCTCTTTTTCCCTGGAGAAGTCAACAATCCCTTTGAATTTCTCCGCGCGTCAGATGTTTTTTTTCTTTCGTCCCGAACTGAAGGAATGCCAAATATAGCAATCGAGGGATTATATTGCGGCTGTAGAATAGCATCAATGGACGTAGGGGGAATAAGCGACATCGCAGAAAATAACAAAAATTGCGACATTAAGATATTTGGACAGGACTCCAAAGAAAATGAAATAGTATCAGGCATAAAAAAGATGATTGATTCCGGAAAATCTTCCGCTGAATCATTCAATTCAAAATTCTACGATCCGGCAACTGTAATCAAAAATTACATCCAGATACTGGAAGGAATTTAGAATGATATCAAATGGTAAAAAGTTAAAAATATTATTGCTTGCCGATGACAAAAGCGCTAATACCCTGGCTTGGTCGAAAGCTCTCTCCGAACAGGGATGCGGAGTTAAGATAGTATCAGCGCGCTCAAAGCATGATTATGGCAACGTAATAGCTTTAAGACCGTACTTTCTCCCTTCCAGATTGAAATTCCTCTTGGGAGAATTTCATCTGCGAGAAATAATCGAACAAGAAAATCCAGACCTTATAATAGGTTACAGAGTAACAAGTTACGGATATCTGGCAGCAAGAAGTGGCTTCAGACCCTTGGTGATTGCCGCCCAAAATGAAAAGATAGCAAGATCCGAAAGTTTAAGTTTCGTGATGAATAAAATTCTTGGAATATTCGCTCGATATGCGATTAAAAATGCCGATCTGATACACGCCTGGAGCGAAAATATAAGAGATGGACTCTTAACATTCGCTTGTCCTGAAGACAAAATTCTTACAATGCATCGGGGAATAGATTTGAAGATCTTCCATCCCGCGGAGAACAGAAAAATTTCCGTTGACCCCGTTTTCATTTCCACCCGATCTCTTTATCCCATATACAATATAGACAAACTGCTTACAGCATTTTCAATGCTCCTTAAAGAAAATCCGAGTTGCCTCCTAAAGATAATCGGAGATGGTCCGGAGAAAAATAGCCTTGAAAAACTTTCTGCAAGACTCGGCATTGATAGAAATGTGAGATTCTCTGGTAAATTATCAGCAGCCCAAACCGCTGAGGAGCTGAGAAGCTCTGACATATACGTTTCTCTTGTGGAAACGGAGGGAATGTCAAGTTCTCTGCTGGAGGCATGCGCTTGCGGCCTTTTTCCAATAGTCGTTGACATGCCCTCGTCCAAGGTCATTATAGAGAATATGAAAAATGGAATTTTAATCAAGGACTTAGCTTCAAGCCACATATATTCAGGCATTAAGGAGGCCGCAAATAACATCAAACTCAGGGAAGAATCCTTCATATCAAATCCTAAAATTATAATTCAGAGATACGATGCTGCAAAAAACTCTGCGTTTTTCATAAAAAAATACTCCGAACTTAAATCGAAGCTGAATTCTAAGGAACAAAAATGAAACATAAGATAATTTTTCTAACCCAGTATTATCCTCCCGAACACGGAGCTCCACAAAATCGACTGCACGATCTCGCAAAGAGGATGAATCAAGCCGGGTACAAAATCACCGTCCTTACGGCAATGCCAAATTATCCTAAAGGAGAGGTTTTCCCAAGCTACCGAGGAAGGCTGTTATATGAAGAGGAAATCGACAGCATAAAAGTCATAAGAACATGGATACTGCCATCAAAGAAAAAAAGTACTTTAAGGCAACTCGTTTGTTATTTTTCATTCGTGTTTTCTTCCGCATTTTTCGGAATATTAAAACTTAAAAGGGCTGATCTGCTCATATGTGAGTCCCCTCCTCTCTTTCTTGGGGCCACCGCACTTTTCTTGAGTTTTGCGAAATCCGCGAAGCTTATCATGAACATAAGCGATCTTTGGCCGGAAAGCGCGGTACAGCTCGGAATGCTGAAGCCGGGAATAGCACTATCCTTCCTCGAATGGTTCGAAAAATTGCTATACAGGAAGTCAGCGCTTGTAGCCTGTCAAACGGAAGGAATTGTTCAAGGAGTAAAGAAACGCCATCATGAAGCCAAAACATTTTTATTTCCCAACGGCGTGGATCTTGAAATGTTCACGAGAAAGACTAATGATGCGAATTTCGCAAAGGAACACGGAATACCTGAAAATGCTTTCCTGGTGGGATATGCCGGCAACCACGGTCGCTCCCAAGCTCTTTCCCAAATCCTCCACGCTGCAAAGATAATCCAAGACAGCAGTAAAGCAGCTTTGCTGTTTGCGCTGTACGGAGACGGCCCAGAGAAAGAGGAGTTGATTAAGAACACGAAGGAGATGGGCTTGAACAATGTGAAGTTCTTCGATTCTGTCCCGAGGGAGAAAATGCCTGCGCTTTTGTCCCAATTTGATCTGGCAATCGTCCCCCTAAAGAACATAGACATATTCAACGGTGCGCGCCCATCGAAAATTTTCGAACTCATGGGGGTTCAAACACCATTTATCTTTTGTGGACAGGGAGAGGGAGCGAAAATTGCGGAGGGAAGCGGCGGCTCGATAATAGTCCCTCCGGAGGCACCGGAAAAACTCGCCGAAGCAATCCTCCAGTTCTCGGATCTTGAATCGGGAAAACGAGCCGAAATGGGCTCACGCGCAAGAAAATTTGCGGAAGAATATTTTGACCGTGAGAAAATCGCAGATAAATTTATGGGAGAAATCGAGAATATCAGAAAAACCACGAAATGAAGGCTAGGAAAAACAACATCTACTCACCATTAAATCCCGCTGCGTTCTTCATGATTCAGCGCAGGCAGAGGATGTTACAGCGTATATTTGCTGAGAATTTTCCGGACGGACTTAAGGGCTTGAAGCTCCTCGAAGTCGGTTGTGGAGGCGGACAATGGATGTTGGAGTTCGCTTCGTTCGGTTTCAGGTTTGCGAATTTCGCAGGTATCGAGATAAATCCTGAGCGTGCGAAAATCGCAAAAGAAAGAGTCCCGCTCGCGGATATCAGGGAGGGAGATGCATCTTCCCTGCCATGGCAGGATGAGTCCTTCGATATCGTGTTTCAGTCAACGGTATTCACTTCAGTAAAAGACATGGGCACAAAAATAAATATTGCGAACGAAATGAAGCGAGTCTGCAAAAAAACTGGATTTATACTTTGGTATGACTTCAAGTACAACAATCCTTCAAATCCTGATGTGAAGGGTGTCGGCCGTTCAGAAATAAGAAAACTCTTCAGTACTTGGAACTGCGAGTTCCACAGTGTCACGCTTGCCCCTCCGATAGCTAGGATTGTAGTTCCAATTTCGTGGAATTTGGCCGAGAATATGGAGACCTTTTTACCAATGTTGAGAACTCACTTGATAACTGTAATAAGACCATTTTGATTTACAGCTTGATTTGATAAAACAATGGGCATAAGTTAACCTCCTCAAACAACAAAATATATAATGTTAATTCTCGGCATATCAGCATACTATCATGATTCGGCTGCTGCGTTGGTGCGGGACGGCGAAATTGTCGCGGCGGCGCAGGAAGAACGGTTTACCCGCATAAAACACGATTTCAACTTTCCTGTCAAGGCGATAGAATATTGTATCAGGGAAGCCGGTGCAGCCGTGTCCGACATTGACTATCTCGTTTTCTACGACAAACCTCTGCAAAAGTTTGACCGTCTGCTCGAGACTTATTTGATGTTCGCGCCATCCGGTTTTGGCTCTTTTTCTAAGGCGATTCCTCTTTGGCTGAAGCAAAAACTTTTCATGAAGAGGGACATCAGAAAAAAGCTTGGCAAAGATTTTCGAGGCAAGATCGTTTTCCCGGATCATCATGAATCTCACGCGGCAAGCGCATTCTTTCCTTCTCCTTTTGATGAAGCGGCAATAATAACAATGGACGGAGTCGGAGAATGGGCTACAGCAAGCATAGGCAGGGGAAGCGGAAATAAAATTAAGATTCTTAAGGAAATGCATTTTCCCCATTCGATAGGTCTTCTTTACTCAGCCTTTACATATTTTACCGGCTTTAAGGTTAATTCAGGTGAATACAAACTCATGGGGCTCGCTCCATACGGAAAACCTATTTATGCCAACACGATAAAGGAAAAACTGATAAAAATTTATGATGACGGCTCAATATGGATGGACATGAATTACTTCAATTATTGTCAGGGTCTGACAATGACTAACGATAAGTTCGCAACGCTTTTTGGTGGGCCAGCGAGAAATCCTGAAAGCGAAATAACCCAAAGGGAAATGGACATCGCAGCATCAATCCAGCTTCTCACCGAAGAGGTGATGATAAAGATGTCAAAATACGCTTTGGATATAAGTGGATCGAGGAATCTTTGTCTCGCGGGCGGCGTAGCTCTAAACTGTGTGGGCAATGGAAAGATTTTGAAAGAAAAAATCTTCGACAATCTTTGGATACAGCCAGCGGCCGGAGATGCTGGTGGAGCTTTAGGAGCAGCATTGTTCTTATGGTATCAGCTCCTCGATAAGAAGAGGGCGGCATCCAAGGATGATTCCCAAAAAGGATCTTTGCTAGGGCCGAGATTTTCCAACCATGAAATAAAATTCTTCCTTAGAGATCAGAAGGTCGTCTTTCACGAATTAAGCGAAGAGAAGATTGTCGAATGGGTCGCAGACAGCATCGCGAAGGGAAAGGTGGTAGGCTGGTTCTACGGCAGAATGGAGTTCGGACCTAGAGCGCTCGGTGCAAGAAGCATAATAGGTGATGCCAGGAGCGAAGAAATGCAGTCTGTCATGAATCTCAAAATAAAATACCGTGAATCTTTCCGTCCATTCGCTCCATGCGTATTAAGGGAAGATGTAAGCGAATATTTTGATCTCGATTGTGAATCACCTTACATGCTTATAGTGGCGCCGGTGAAAGAAAAACACAGAAAACCTCTTGACGAAAAACAGAAAGATATAATGACTAGCGATCCGGATCTCAGAAAGAGAGTAAACATTCCACGATCAGATATTCCGGCTATAACTCACATCGATTATTCCGCCAGGGTACAGACGGTGGACGAGAAACGCCACGGACGCTATTATCGGATAATAAAACGCTTCAAGGAAAAAACTGGATGCGGGGTAATAATCAATACGAGCTTCAATATAAGGGGAGAACCCATAGTATGCAGTCCCGCGGATGCTTATAAGTGTTTCCTGAACACCGAGATGGATCTTCTGGTTATGGAAGATATCGTTCTATTCAAAGAGGAACAGCCAGAGGTAAGCAAGGCCCAATCTGAAGAGTACAAGAAGCAATTTAAGTTGGATTAATATTAAAGTTGGCGAGCTATGATAAATCCTTTTTCTGAAATTAATTGGAAGCCCGACAAGACTGAGATCAGGAAGTTTGGCAGAACTGTCCTGATTGGCTTTATAGTAATATCAGTTATTCTCGCACTTCTTCACTTTTCCGGTTTGAAACAGAGCCCTAAAATGTTGATGCTAGTCAACTCTCTTCTTGTGGCGGGAATATCAATTTTCCTCTTATCTCTGATATCCACTTCAATATCCAAGCCTATATATATGATATGGTTTTTTGTCGCCGCCTGCATGGGCACAGTAGTTTCCAACTTGATTCTGATAATATTTTTCCTGTTGATATTCACTCCTATCGGATTGTTTATGAGACTGCTTGGACGAGATCCGCTGAAGCTAAAAGCTCCAAAATCCAGCAACTGGGATGACTATAAGACAAAAACCGACCTAAAAAGATATTACAGACAATATTGAAATTCATGGAGAAATTTATGAGTGAAAAAGAAAAAAAGGAAGACTTTGAAAACATTGACGGGGAAGCCAATATAATTCAGGAATTTTGGGACTTCGTAAAGGAAAATAAAAAATTTTGGCTCATCCCGATAATAATAATCCTCCTTCTGCTGGGACTTCTAATACTACTTGGAGGAACAGCTTCAGCTCCATTCATATATACTCTTTTCTAAAATTATCTCATCGTGACCAATCTGGGTTTAACCCAGATACTTATGAACGAGAAAAAAAATAACATTGCAAAAGCAGAGGAATTGAGTTTGCGAATTTCGCAAAGGCGTTCTTTTCTTGGCCACATAGGAGAGACGGGTATAAGGTTCTGCCGGGATATAAAGTCTCTTTTGGGGATAACCGGCGAAACAGCGGTGGCAGTTTTTAAAGCGGTGAAGAATCCTAAGAAGATACGCTGGAGAGAAACCCTCTACTACATGGATGTTTGCGGCGCGGATGCCGTCCCGATAGTTTCTATGCTATGTTTCATAATGGGATTGATTGTGGGGATACAATCGGCCCTGCAACTGCGCAAATATGGCGGGGATATATTCGTGGCCGATGCTGTTGGATATTCAATAATTAAGGAACTTGCTCCCTTCATGGTTGGAATAATATGCACTGGGAGAGCGGGCTCGGCCTTCGCCGCAGAGATCGGCACAATGAAGGTGTCTGAAGAGATAGATGCCATGGTTACGATGGGACTGGTTCCGAGCAGATTTCTTATCGTACCCAAATTTTTGGCCGATGCTGTTGGATATTCAATAATTAAGGAACTTGCTCCCTTCATGGTTGG
>CAZXAC010000019.1:0-19581 GCA_964638335.1 uncultured Lentisphaera sp.
CAAAATCGTTTTACTTTTCGTGCGTAATTCCAAATACGATTTGGAGATTTTTCTTCCTATTCCTTTTGTTCGGGATGATTTCGATTGACTGTGATGCCGCAGCCAAGGATGACAAGAAGGACAAGAAGGATAAAAAGAGCAAGACCGAAGAAAAGGAAACCAAAAAAGATACAAAGGTTCAGAGCGGTAAACCCCAGTATGGGGCTATCATTTTTCCTCAAAAAGGATTGATAGATTTCGATGAGGGAACTTATGAGATCTGGCTTAGTCCGACATACAATACTGCGGAATCTATGTTTAGTGCTAAGAGTGGGAGGATAACGATACCTATTTTTGGATTCTTTCATGAAGATCCGAATAAGAAAAAAGCTGACAAATCTGAATCCGATGATGATACTTCGCGAGCCGGAATAAGCCTCAAAGTGAAGCACATGAGGGATAATCCCGGTTTTTTGGAATGCAAGGGGGCAATGTTTGATATCAAAATGGGAGCCAACCCAGATGAACCTATCAAAAGGGTATTTGATCCGAGACCTCCTAAATTTGATCTTAAGAAGGATCAATGGCATTACATAGCTTTCACATGGAAGAAAGTTGGCAAGGAATACGAGTGTGGTCTTTACATAGATGACAAATTGAGCCTTTATAAAAACGTTCTAGCTCTAGATGTTGATACTAGTTATGAAAACGCATACATTCAGATTGGTTCGATTGGTGACTGTAATATGGCTGTTGACAGCTTCAGAATATCAAACAAAGTCAGGTCTGGCGAGGAATTGACCAAAAGTTTTCAATCTGGTCTTGCTTCAGATGAATCAACTCTTCTTTTCCAAAATGGGGCAAGTCTAGAAAAGATGAAAAAAACTTTAATGTGGCCAAATCCATTCAAATGCAATCCGGCTGGTGAAATTTTTGGAGGCTACAAGATGATAGAGGGCAAATTCGGGAAGGCAGTCCTTCTGAACGTATTGGCTCAGTAATACATATTTGCCCTGAATACATCCAACAGATATCTGTAATTATCGTAGGAAACAAGATTTGATATGGAGTGATCCGAACTGAATATGTAGCGTGCTCCTAGGCGGCGCATTGAATTAAGGAGATTTATGGCTTCTTTTTTCATCAGATCTCTGTCGCCGGATTCGATTATTCTCTTATCGAAACCGCCAATTAAGGCGATACGGTTCCCGACTTTTTCCGCGAAGCGCACTGGATCACATCCTGCCGCCCTTTCGAGGGGTTCCAGTGCGTCGAAACCGGCATCCAGAATTAGCGGCAGGGCCTCTTCGATCCCGCCGCATGAATGCAGAACTACTGAAATCCCATTTGAGTGCATAAAATCAACAAGTTCACGATAAAATGGAAAGACTAGGTCCGCGAGCATGGAAGGAGAACAGAAAAGTCCCTGTTTGTAACCCATGTCGTCGCATATTCTTATGCCTTGAGGTTTTCCGGCGGATTCAAACAATGCCTTGAAATGTTTTATATAGAAATCAGTATTTACCTTGCAATAGTCTCTTATCCATTCGGGATCTGTTATCATGCCTTCAAGCATGCAAACATCTCCGAGGCTTTTTCGCATGTTTTCGTATATGAAAGGACCGGTGAAATACGTCCATTTCTTATGATTTTTCCAACGCTCCAATCCTAAACGGGCCGATTCTGTATCAAGTCTTTCCGGATCAAGAGATAGGAGGTGAGGGCGATATTTTTTCTCCCAGATTTCCCGACTGGTCATTTCGAAATCTATATGCTCAGGGGTTCCAGCAAGCTTTTTCATTTTCTTTAAAAGTGCCCCGTTGCCGTCGCGGGTGATTATCCATTCGTCATTTTCTTCTACGATTTCTTTGAAATTTTTTATTGGGAAGGTGTTGAAAAAACCGCCCGCCTTTCCCCAATCCAAGTCAAAATGTATGGCAGGATTTACCGGTTTGCCTCCTGCATCTTTGGGGTATCCCTCGGACAACCACCTTTCCATGGTTTGTTTCCATATATTTTCTCTCAGTCCCATCCTAGAAACGGATTTTCCACGCATTAGGCCGTCAATAACGCTTGAAGATGATTCCAGCATGTCTTTTATTTCCTTATTTTATTTTCTTGCTTCCGAATATTTCACGCCTTTATTTTTTTTCAAGAATATTTTATGGTATTTTATAAATCATATTTTTTTCAGTATTTCTTGCACTGCGTTTTTCTTGATGTATAATTCTTGCCTCGGATAATAGCAGTAGAATCTAGGGAGTCTTTTTCGTATGAAAAAAGTTGTAATGGCTATTGGAGCGCACGCTGACGATATTGAAATACAGGCTGGTGGTACGCTTCTTAAATATCGTGATGCCGGATATGAGGTCGTGTATGTAATGTCCACGAACAACATGTCGGGAGGAGTTAGCGAAATTATGCCGGACGGTCAAAGGAAGACAACTAAGGAAACAACAATTCCTATGATGAATCGCCGTAAGAAAGAATGTGAGAAGGCGGCTGGAATTCTTGGAACTGAGCCGATACACCTTGATCATCCTCAACGCCACTACTGGAATGGTTCGGAGACAGTTGAACTGAGATATGGGTGTTCTCTCCCGGAAGGAGTCCCTCCGAATGTTCCCTCGATAATGACAGCTTACGAAGATAAAGTAAGCGTGGATGCACTCGCTGATTTGATACTGAAAAAGAATCCTGAGTGCATACTTACCCATCCTGTCGCGCAGGTAAACGTGGAGCATTTTTCAACATGCATATTGGCCACAAGAGCCTACTGGAAAGCTGTTGCGGCTGGATTTAAGGGTGGTATGCTACATTGGCGGGAGCATCATACCGAATTTGGCGATTTTTACTGTAGGTGGGAGACTTTTGTTGACTATACTCCATATTTAGAAAAGAAAATGGAATTAATAGGTGCGCATCGTTGTCAAATGCCGGGTTATTATCTCCCCGATTTCGGTCACAGAGTTTTGGCTTTGAAATGGGGGACGGCTTGTGGATGTGGAGCGGCAGAGGCATTTACCTGGGTGAGACGTTCTGAAATGGGTTTGGAAGAGGGAACTAACCACATGCCCCTTACTCTTGAGCTGGTAAATAATTCCAGAGGAATCTTTAATCTATCACAAAGTAAAAAAAAGGATTGAATGATGAAACGCTTACTGGTAGTTTTGGTTGTAATGTTTTTTTCCGCTTCCGGTCTTATTTCCGTTGAAGATAATAAGAGCAACAGGAAGATAGATCTTAAAGCGACGGGAGTTCCGGAAGCGACAGTAATAGGTCCGATGGGGCAGGTGTCTATAAAGGTTGTTAAGGAATTTGAGAGATTGAATCCCAATGTCAAGCTTCGTCCTGCGACGGGACTTGCCATTCCCGGTCGTGGCAGTGAGATGACCACTCTCATGCAGATAGCGGGAGATATAAGCCCGGTTGTGATCGACGTAAATTTTAGGGGTTCTGACACTTACATAAGCCAAAAATTCCTATATCCCATAGATAAATATCTTGAAAAAGAGCTAGGATTGAACGTAAAAGATGGACATCTTCTTAGCGAGAGAGAGTATGTGGCCGAACTCAAGAAAGCCCCCCAATTTGAGGAACTATTTGGTTTGAGAATGCCGGATCCTATCTGGCAGGTCATACGCAGGGAATGTCCATACGGAGAGAATTGTCCCTATGTCAAAGAGTGGGGTGGGGTGCCAGCCAAAGGGCATTGCCACGTTTGGTGTATGCCACAGAAAGACACCATAGGGGGACTGTTCTACAGGAGGGATGTTTTTGCTGAGAACGATCTGCCCGACCGGGTTCCGGAGACTATGGAGGAATTACTTGAGTTTGCCAGGACTGTTCACAATCCGAAGGAAAATGTGTTCGGGTTAAATATTCCCGTGTCAAATTCCGCATGGTCAACTCTTCCTTTTTTCTATTCCTCTGGAGCCAGGGCAGTTGAAAAGAACAAGGACGGAAAGTGGGTTTGCGTGTTCAATTCGCCGGAGGCGGTCGAGACGTATTACTACGTTGCCAGGCTATACTCAGAACCTTTCACCAACAAATATGGTTCTTTCTCAACGGTGGTGAATTTGGGAGAAAAGAGTCCAGCATACAGATTCGGAATGTGGTTTTCCCCTTTAGATGAAAAAAGCTTCCACGGCATTGATTTGTTAACAACAAATTTTGGTCCCGTTCCGAAGGCTCCCAATGGACAGAGAAGAAGCGAATACAACGCTAGGATGACGGGGATTTTTGCGGGTTACGAGAAAAACAAAGAGCTTATTGATGCGGCATGGAAATGGATGATGTTCATGAGTGGGACCGAGGCTAAGAAAATAGAGGCTAGAGTTTTTGTGGAATCCGGAATTGCACGCTTTGTCAATCCGAAAGTGTTGAAGATGGCAGGATACGACGAATTTGTAAAACAAGTTCCGGTCGGTTGGGGAGAGATGATAAGCGAGGCAATGAAGAATGGAGTTCCTGAACCTTATGGAAAAAACTGTCAGCTGGTATACCGCTACATGGGACAGGCCATAGATCAAATCAGGGTTGATCCGGAAGTTAACAGGTGTATTCTCGCGAAGGATGAGGTCGGGGCAAAGAAGAGGATCAAGGAGATATTGGATGTCCGTGTCGAAATGTCAAACCAAAAGATGCTTAACATTCTACCGGAGAACGTGAGGAAATTCCGAGCCCGTGTTGCGATGGCGGTTGCAATGACGATATTCTTAGCTTTTGGTCTCCTGTTAAGGAAAGTTTTTAAGACATTTGCGAGCAATATGGTCAGAAGTGACCTAGATCTTGCGAGAGGAGATTGGCAGTTCAGCAGGAAAATGGTCGCATACCTGATACTGCTTCCCGCCATAGTCAGTGTTGCGACTTGGAGTTACTGGCCTCTGATGAGAGGTACCTTGATGGCGTTTCAAAATTATAACGTCAGGGGATTCAGTGAGTGGGTTGGATTTGACAATTTTGCCGCCGCACTTTTTAGCACTGAGTTTTGGCATGCTATGTATATTTCCGTAAAATACACCGGGATATTCCTATGTGTTGGCTTCGGAGCTCCGATAATTCTTGCGATTTTACTTTCAGAAGTTCCAAGATTTAAGGTTTTCTTCAGAGTTCTTTACTATCTTCCCGCCATGCTTAGCGGAATTGTGGTAATGTTCCTATGGAAGGGATTTTACGGTGAATTTGGCATGATAAATCAGGTGCTGAACATAGGGGTGCACATAATAAACTATCTTTTTGACGCAGGCATAAAAGAATTCAGCTCCATGTGGTTAAATTCTCCAAAGTTTGCTCTGTTTTTCTGTTTGCTCCCTTCAATATGGGCTGGCATGGGACCAGGATGTCTGATATATCTTGCCGCTCTAAAGGGGATACCAGAAGACCTATATGAGGCGGCAGACATAGACGGAGCCGGAACAATACAGAAGGCTTGGCATATAACTATTCCTTCCATAAAGGCTCTGATAGGAATAAATCTTATTGGGGCGGCAATAGGCTGCATGCACAGCGGAAGTAGTTTCATTATGGCCATGACGGGTGGCGGTCCCTACTCCCCGTACGGTGAAACCGAAGTTATTGGACTGCACATATTCTGGGAGGCTTTCGGATTCCTTAGGTTTGGTATGGCCACTGCTATGGCGTGGATATTGGCGGTGATGTTGATAGGCTTTACTGTTCATAGGCTACAGAAACTTAGTAAAATGGAATTTAAGGCTGCCGGAGGGGTCGCCAAGTAATGATGTTCTAGTTAATTGCTTTGCATATATTTAAGATTTTAGATAAAAAGGAGATGAATAAATGCCAATAATAAGCCAAATAGGCCGAAAAGATATAAAAGTTAAGATCTTGGTAGGGATAATATATACGCTTCTCTCAGTTGGCGCGTTTACAATGGTATACCCGTTGTCGCTCATGCTTGCCGGTTCATTAAAGAGCGATGCGGATGCTTGGTCAATAAAGCCATATCCGGAATTCTGGTTCAAGGATACAGTTCTGTTCAGAAAATATGTTGAGGCAAAATACAATGTCGTAACCACGAATGCGCAATATTCTTGGGAGAGACCGATAATCAGCTGGAGAACATTGGAAAGACCTGAAGATATTGTTCAACAAAACTTAATAGATGATTTTCGCCAATGGCGTTCATCAATACCTGTTGAAAAGAGAATAATAGGCTCTATGAATGCAGCTTCGGGAAAGGTTGTGTTTGCGAAAAATCTTAGATCCTATAAAAGATACATGTCTGAGAAATTTTCTGGAGATATAAGAGCCTACAACGTTGCCGCAAACCAGCTTTTCATATCTTGGACATCAGTCACTCCGCCGGTTGAGATGATAGGACGGAATCTTAACCCCAATATACCTCCTGATTTTCTTGAAGAGCTAAACAAATGGAAAGAGACAATATCTCCCGATGACGCCTATGCTGACAGCGCAAGAGGTCATTATGTTTTTGGATATCTCTACGGTATCTATTCCCGAGCCATAGACAATTACAACAAGGCGCATGGAAGCAACTATTCATCTTATATGGATATAGATCTTCCCCGCAGGGTTCCATCAACAAATTCGCTCGAGCGGGAAGACTGGATAAAGTTTGTCCGAAACGAGATGAAACTGTCATACGTTCGGCTAGATGATTCTCTCCAAGAATCATTCAGAAAGTTTATCGCTGATAATTATCAGACAATTGAGGCTTTCAACAAGAGCCGCAGTACTAATTTTCTTAATTTCGCTGAGATTCCTTTTCCTAAAAAAGTGGATGATGCCATATGGCTTTCGGTGGACTTTGAATATTTCGTAAAATCTGAACAGTATTGTCCAGCCGAATCGTTGAGCATATGCGGTCCCGATCAGGAGTTTGAGGACTATATTATCGCGAAATACGGGAAACTTCCTAAAGATTATCCCAGATTTGGAGCGATTCAGGCGGCGACTGATTTTCAGGATTGCATGAAAGATCCTATTGCGATAAAGTGGGAATTTACAAAGAGAAATTATATCCAAGTGCTAGATTATATCGCGATGCACGGAAACGGACTGATTAATACGTTTATATATTGTTCCCTCGCAATAGCGACGGCGCTAATAGTCAACCCTATGGCGGCTTACGCTCTCAGCCGTTTCAATCTGCCCTCCACGTATAAGATACTTTTATTTTTCATGTCTACCATGGCATTCCCGGGCGAAGTTGCCATGATCCCAAACTTTCTTATGATGAAAAGATTTCCGCTGTTTCCTATACTTACAGGGATCGTCGTTACTTTGCTGGTATTTAAGATTTCCGAGAAACTGGCATCTTCCATAAAGGAGACGCACAGGGCTTTGTTTTCTCTATTTCTGGGGCTTGTTTCAGGGGCTCTGATTTTGCCACGCTTGGCGCCAGAGTTCGCGACAGTTAGCCTGCTTAATACTTTTGCCGCGCTTGTGCTCCCCGGAATGGCAAACGGATATTCAATATTCCTGCTAAAGGGATTTTTTGATAGCATGCCAAGGGAACTTTATGAGGCCGCAGAAATAGATGGAGCCGGAGAGTGGACCAAGTTCTGGGTCCTCACAATGAATCTCTCCAAGCCTATTCTTGCTGTGATAGCATTGGGGGCTTTTACCCATGCATATTCTGCATTTATGATGGCTCTCGTTATAGTTCCGGATCAGAAAATGTGGACAATAATGGTCTGGATATATCAGCTTCAAGCCCAATCTCCACAGCCTGTCGTATACGCATCGCTGGTAATAGCCGCGATACCCACATTCACTATATTCGTGCTTTGCCAAAACGTGATAATGCGCGGTATTGTCGTGCCAACTGAAAAGTAAGCGGGCAAAAGGCAAAGGTAAGTATAGATGAGGAAGAAAAAAAAATATGTTGTCGTAGGTTCAGGCTCAAGAGCCTACTTATTCATCAAGGCCTTGACCTCGGATTACAAGAATACAACCGAACTTTCCGCATTCTGCGATATAAATCAGACCAGAATGGATTTTCATAACAGACAGATCGGAGAAGAGGATGGACATCCCCCTGTCCCGACTTATCTCGCCTATGATTTTGACAGAATGATAAAGGAAATCAAGCCCGATGTCGTGATCGTATGCACCATAGACCGGATACATCACGAATATATAATAAGAGCGATGGAACTCGGTTGTGATGTGATAACCGAAAAACCAATGACCACCGATGAAGAGAAATGTCAGGAAATTATCGACGCGGTAAAAAGGACTGGAAAGAAGCTCAGAGTATGTTTCAATTACCGTTATGCTCCACATAATTCCATCCCGAGAGAATATCTGAAAAAAGGCGTAATAGGAAACATAAACTCCGTGCACTTCGAGTGGCTACTTAATACCAAGCATGGTGCGGATTATTTCAGAAGATGGCACAGGGATAAGAAGAATAGTGGAGGACTTCTCGTACATAAGTCAACGCACCATTTTGACCTTGTCAACTTCTGGCTCGGAACAAGTCCAAAAACGGTCTTTGCATTTGGCGACCTGATGTTTTACGGCAGAATTAATGCAGAAAAACGCGGTGTTAAAAATTTCTATTACAGAAGCACCGGGAACGAATTCGCGAATAACGATGGTTTTGGAATAGACATTTCAAAAGGCAAAGGTTTTGTCGGAATGTATTGGGACGCTGAAAAGGAGGATGGTTACCTGAGGGATCAGAGCGTTTTCGGAGACGGCATAAGCATTGAAGATACCATGGGAGTAATCGTCAGATACAAAAGTAAAGCCATAATGACCTATTCCCTGAACGCCTACATGCCATGGGAGGGTTATCGGGTGAGTTTCAATGGCGACAAAGGTCGAATGGAAATGGAGGTTATCGAAAAATCCTACGTGAATGCCGGCGGCGACAGAAATATGGAAGGCGCGGTCAAAGGGAAAAAACTGATAGTCTACCCGATGTTTGACAAACCCTATTCCATTCCCCTTCCAGATGTCAAGGGCGGTCATGGCGGAGGAGACATAATCATGGCAGAAGAAATTTTTGCGGCATCTTCTTCTAAAACCACAGGCTTCGCGGCCGACCATGTTGACGGAGCAATGTCAATTTTGACGGGAATTGCGGCTAACAAATCTATCCAGACTGGGATGCCGGTTGATGTTGACTCTCTTGTGAAATTCTAAAGGCTTACGAAAAAAAATGAATCTATCAGATACGGAAATAGAATTATTCTTAAGTGGTCATGATATGATTTGGGATTTTCCCCCGACAAGATGGCAGGAATCTCCTTTTATCGGAAATGGGTTGACTGGCACAATGCCTATTTTTGACCTTGAAAATAATTCTATCAAGTGGTTTCTCGGACGGACTGACGTGGGCAAGCTCGATTTTCCAGGTAAGGCTAGAAACTCGATAAGGACACAGATAGGTTCCCTGATACAGGTATTTCCAAAGGATATAAGGCTTACTGGCTGCTCTCTCCGTCTCGATCTCTGGAATGCGGAGATTTCAGGCAAGATACTTACAAGTGCGGGTGAAATGGACCTGCGTGCTCTGGCCCCCAGCGGTTCGGCTTCATTTATTATTGAAATGACAAACACCAATAGATTAAAATGGAGCTGGAAGCCTGAGATAAAGGCTGAAGGACAAATTTTAGACGGCGGTAATTTTTCGACTTTTTTTGTGGAGGATTTTGTCTCCCATCCCAGAACTGAAGTTGCCAGCGGTGGATTTGCCGTGGTATGGGGTGAAAAAAATACTGAAAATGATTCCTGCCGTTTCATTTGCTCAATCGGCTCAACTCCAGTAAATAGGCGCCTATGGAATGATAATGATTCGGGTATCTCCGCCAGAGAGGAGGCGGAAACTGATTTTAAAAGATATTTTCAGGAGAAAATTGATCTCATCGTGCGCGAACATCGCAAATGGTGGCATAATTTCTATCATTCGAGTTTCTTTTCTTTTTCAAATTTCGAGCTTGAATCTTTTTATTGGATACAGGTATACAAATTTGCGTCCACAACCAGACCAGACCGTCCGATGATTGACAATCACGGGATATGGAGTACAAATTCAACCTACGGTTTCGCGACTTGGGACTACAACGTTCAGGCAACTTACAGGATGCATCTAACTGCGAATTTCGCAGATTTCGGAAAGCCTCTGCTAAAGTTTCTAGAAGATAACTTCAACGAAAAGAGTATGTGGAATGAGGAGTACGGCGAATACAGGGCTGGAATGAGGCAGCAAACTTTCCTGAGATACCGATTCTTTGATAAAAAGTTCTGGGAACACGGCGAAGAAATGCCATGTGAAGGTCCTGCAAAATTCCTTTGGGGCGTTCATAATTATCTTATGCACTATAGACACAGCCTAGACCCTGCAATGATTCCGCATATGATTCTTATGCTTGAAGCCGGGATAAATGCGATGATCGCAGGAATGAAAATTGAAGATGATGGGTTTTACCACATCCCTTACGGGCGCTCTTGGGAGGCATGGCACGGAAAAGATCCAACGGTACTTTTGGCTGTCATAAGATGGGCTCTTATAACCGCAATCGAATATTCCGACTCCCCGGAAAAAACAAAGAAATGGCGGGAGATTCTGAAAAAAATTACACCTTACCATAAGAATGAAAATGGAATTATGCTTGGAGAAGGGCAAGAGCCGATTAATCATCGCCATTGGAGTCAATTGATGATGCTTTATCCTCTTGATATATGCGATCATCAAAATCCTATTGAGAATCAAATCCTCAAAAAATCAATTGACTTCTGGGCGGACTTGTCTACCGGAATCAAGGGCGGCCTGCCTGACGCCCTCTTTGCATGCCCTGCGGCAATTGCACTTTACGCCTACCTGAAGGCAGAGTTCAAGGACTTAGATACATCTATCATTCCTCAAATTGCCGATATATTCCTTTATGGAGATACCCTCAGGAATCCGGGCCTTTGGCCTAGTACCATGCACAGTGAATGGACAGGCCCAGTAATTGAAGCTCCAATATTTATGGCATCCTCCATTCAAGAGTGCTTTCTTCAGTCTAGAAAAGATGGTATTCATATTTTCCCCGCGGTTCCTAGTGAATGGCCGGACGCAATCTTTTCAGATTGGCATGCGGAAGGCAATTTCCTTTTCAGCGCCCTTAGAAAAGACGGGGTGACGGAATGGATTTCAATTCAAAGCCTTTCTGGAGAGCCGACCAAGATTTATACTGATATGCAGTTAGAGGATATTTACTGGAATGGCGTGAAGAACTCTGTTTCGGAAGGAATTAAAATAATTGACGAAGGCTCTGTCGAACTCCATCTCAAGAAGGGAGAAAGGCTAATTCTAAGTAAGAACCTTTCTCCAGATATAAAAATCAAATCTGTTTCAAAGAAAATAGGCTTACCGAATTCCTTCGGGCTAAATAAAATATTTTTAGAAAAACGGCCTGATTATGAGGATAAAGTCAGGAAAGTGATATCAAGAATACTCGAATGGGATAAAAATATTTCCGCCGGAACAAACCCGTTTATGCCATAAACTATACAAGTAATTAATCAATAATAAGGAGCAAATAATGTCAAAAGAATGGTTTGTAAACGCGAGATACGGAATGTTCGTACACTACGGGCTTTATAGCTTGCTGGGAAGAGGTGAATGGGTGCTTAACAGGGAGCAGATCCCGCTTGAGGAATACAATTCTCTGGTGAATAAGTTTACCGCGGAAAAATTTGACGCTGACTTCCTATGCGACCTCGCTGTTCGTTCGGGGATGCGATACATAGTGCTGACTACGATGCATCACGATGGCTTTCATCTCTACGATACCTCTCTTAGCAACTTCAGTACTGTTAAGACTGCGGCAAAAAGAGATTTGGTGGCCGAGATGATAACTGCGGCACGCAAACGCGGATTGAAAATAGGCCTCTACACCAGCCTTAACAACTGGAATGAGAAACCTGATGCCGTCGATGCCCTCGAGAAGAAAAAGGATTATGAAGTCTTCCTTAAAAGAACTTTCGATCGCCTGAAAGAGCTTGCAACTAAGTACAATCCCGTTGATATGATTTGGTATGACGGATGGTGGCCGTTCAACGCGAAAGGCTGGAAGGCTGAAGAAATGAATGAAATGATAAGAAAGATTCAGCCACACATAATATTGAACGGGCGTAATGGATTGGCTGGCGATTTTGCCACTCCTGAAGGTCATATGGGATACCCAACCCCATGGCGTCCATGGGAAGCTTGCATGACGCTTAACAAAAGCTGGGGATATCATGCCGGTGATAACAACTGGAAAGGTCCCGAGCAGGTCGTTGACTTTCTAATCACTGCCGCGCAGGGGCGAGGGAATCTTCTGTTAAATGTCGGCCCTAGAGGCGATGGAACTGTGCCAGAGGAGACGGTCAGGATTCTTGAAACCGTAGGTAAATGGCTGAAACGTTGTGGAGGCGAAGCAATTTATGATACCGACCTGTTCACGTTTGACTATCAGAAAAGAGGAGACCATAGGGGAGATTGGACACTAAATGGTCCTTTGACGGCAAAGAAAAACAATCTTTACTGGCTATTACGCCGCTATCCCGGAAAGACTTTCTCTCTATGTGGAGTTGAGGCTACCGTGAAGGGAGTATATCTTCTTGGAGAAAATCAGAGACCTGTAGAATTCAAACAAGAAGGGTCAAAAGTTACTTTCTCAGGAATGCCAGAAAAACAGCCAGATCCATTGTGTCCCGTACTCCGAATAGAATGTGACAGACCGGCCAAGCTTTATCTGACTGGAGGAATGAGAATTCCCAAAGTCCAGCACCCGCATTATGATCCTTGTCCGTCAGACATTCTTGAAATGTCTTGAAATATCCAGAAGATCTTTTGTAGGGAAATCTGAGTGAGTTTCCACGATGAATCGTGGACGTTTATCCTTATCGGCTCCATACTTGGGAGAAGAAAAATTCAAAGATCCCAGAATACAATAGGCAGAGAAATATAAATACCACTGTAGTGATTAAAACCGTGCGTTTCTTGGACATCTTTTTATCTTTGGCTAGGCTTGCAAAACCGGGTGACATGGCTACGGCAAATCCTATCATGGAATAAATACACAAGGATTTGAAAAGATGCCAAGCGTCAGTGCTGAATACTAATACAGTGGAACTTCCTAGGAATTTTTCTCCCTTGGTAGGATCTCCGTCTTTCCATTTGTTTCTCCACGAAATATCCGGATCCCAATAGGAGCGGTCTTCAAATCTCGCAAAGACGCTGTTGTCGAAACGAAACTGCAAAGTGTCCATCACGCTGTTGCAAATAGAAGAAAAAAGCAAAAACATAACAGCCAAACTCAAAAAAAATACTGACTTCTTGTTTGTCATTTGATAATATACCTTGTCCCCGTTGTTATCCCAAACGATTTCGTCGGGTTCGGAATCCACCGTCGCCCGAAAGGCGAAGGGGGATGCTGTAGGAGGATATCGTAGTTCCATTGGATGCATTGGTTCCATTGGTGATTAAATCCCTGTGGGCTTCGTATGACTTAGAGGACATTATGGACGAGGGATATGTGATGGACTGAATGAGATTGCTATTGGCAAGATAATTGTATGTGTAGACATCTTTGCCATTTGCGCCAGGATGTCGCAAGCTACTGAAACGGCCAAGATTATCGTAGGTGTGGGTTAATTGAGAATTAAGAATTAACAATGAAGAATTGGAAGTCTTGGAGAGAAGACGATCTGCCGAGTCATTATCGGGACAAACAAATCCCAACCCAAGACACTCAAAATATTCGGAATTTAATTTCAGTCCGCCCATATTTTACTCAATTTCTTTTCTCCACGCTATCCACAAATCTTATTCCTTTTCCTTGTCGGGAATTCGATGTTTCCCTACAGCGGGTCAATCAAATTCACCCGTTCAAGAACTGAGCTGAAATAAAAATTGTCATACAGAACACTTGTTTCAACGGATAAGATATTGTTTTGTTGCCAACTAACAATAAATTGGACGCTCGTAAAAAGGAAGAGCAGGAAGAACAAGTTCATTTTGCAAGGATCCGCAATGTTTGGATTGTATGTCTTTTGATTTGTAATAATTGGGCACTATCTTTAGGGTCAAATAATTTTGATTAGTAAAATAAAATCAGGAGGAACTGAGGTGCAAGTAAAAAGAAAGAGTAGAGATTTTAAAATCGAAGCTAAGGACTATGTTTTGAGTTACGATCACAGGCGCCCATTCTATTTGGATGCGTCGTTTTCAAATGGCGTAGGAGGAGAATTCTTTGTCCCATCCGGATGCGACAGGGACGAGATGGTTGACGAGATAATATCATTAGGTGCTCCCTCAATCGAGAAGAAAGATGCTGGGCTTACTATATCGTTTAAAGGCAAGACAACGCTTTGGAAACAGGCGGAATACATATTTGAATGTTCTGAGAAGCAGATAATTTATTACTATAAGGTCTCTGGTGTCGGCTCCATAGACAATGCGCGTTTCTTCGAAGGTTTCGAAAAGGACAATCCGAATACGAAAGACAAATTCCGTCCTATGTTCTGCGGTTTTGGAAGAGGCAAGGACCTTTCTTTCGCCCGTCCAGTCAAATTTTTCTCCAGCGGGATGATTCCCCGCTTTGAGACGGTGTATACCACTTCCATCAACTGTGCGGACATTCGTTACATAGCCTATAATGAACAAAATCGCATGGGTTTCGGAAACAGGATGTACTGCGGGGGTGATTGGCTCGTGACCCCGCCTCCTCACATATATCTCGCCGGCAAGCGCGACAAAAAATCATGGATGAGTTTTGGACTTTTGGTGAAGCCCGGAGAACAGAACTTCCTATTCTACGAGTATCTCGGAGGGGAAAAAGTCGGATTAAACCTGCTTTACAACGGATATACCAAAGTTGAAGGTTCTTGGACAAGTCCCAAAATGCTCATGCAGGCATCATCATCGGAATATGAGGCTATTGGTAAATACTGCGAGCACCTATTTGAAAACGGATACGCTAAAAAAGTTTCCCGAACAAAAAAGGACGTTCCCCGCTGGTGGAAGGAACCCATTTTCGGCGGATGGGGCGAACAAATGTACCTGAGCGACTTCTGGAAAAGATACTGGATAGAAGGCGGTGGCGGATGGGGTGGTGCTGGCGCTGAAATGTGTACGATGGAAAAATATGATGCCATGCTCGAAAAACTTGAAAAGAAAAACGTATTTCCTACCCTTTTGATCGTGGATAATCGTTGGTTCAGCAAAGACTGTCAGCTCGATGTGGACGAATCAATATGGCCCGACATGAAGGGATGGATAAAAAAACAACACGACAAAGGCCGGAGAGTTATTCTTTGGATATACATGCAGGGATATCGTCAGGACAGGGCAGGCAAGGATGTCCCATTAGTCGAACATCTCCTTAATCCCAGCCACGGAACTCCAGAAGTCTTGGAAATAAACACCGATGTATTCTATCCTGATCTTAAGCTGGAGAAGCGCAAAATACGAGTACCTCAGTCCTATCTGAAAGGCGTCATGAATGAACGGATGAACATAAATCCACTTAATGAAAGCTACAGAAAAAGAGTGGAAGAAAAGGTGAAGTATCTATTGTCCCCAGAGGGACTCGATGCTGATGGATTTGAATTCGACTATACCCATCTAATCCCGACGGTTCCAGGTTTTGTTCGGATTGATGGAGGGGAGAAAATTCTATGCGGATGCGAATATGTTCATGAAATCTTGAAAATCTATTATGATGCCGGGAAGTCGGTGAAAAAAGACGCCCTGTTCATAACCCACACATTCAACTCATATTTCAATGACGTTCTTGACATGCTGAGACTGCAGGACATATATTCGGACTATGCAGATATTTCGGGTCAGATGCAGCATCGCACGAAAATTGCGAAATTCGCATGCCCGGATTGTGTTATTCACACGGATCAGCATCCGATGCCTTCGCTGTACGCATGGCGCAAATATGCAAAATTCCAGCCGCAGTTGGGCAACCCATGTCTATACTACGTCACAGGAATCGAATCAACTCATGAAAAGTTGACTGATGACGATTTTAAAATGTTGCGCGAAACTTGGGAGGCATATCACAAGAAGCTCGACAAGGAATATGGAGCAGGTTCGCGCAATCCTAAACTCGGGAAAAGCAAGTAAATTCGTCTCCTTGACTAAAATATGTTTGGGAGCCAATTGTAAAACTTGAGTTTTGCGATTGACTCCCGGATACGATCAATAATATTTGTGCTGCGTTTTGCAACATCCTAAGGAATACTTTCTAAGGCGACTTACTGCCCAAGTTAAGCCCCTTCAGACTTGAATCCGAACTTTATTACGTTATTATACCCTGATAATTTAATCAAAAGAAAAGGATAAATTTTATGAAAAATGAACGCAAAAAGGTAGTGTTTGTCGGCGGCGGTAGTCTATATTTCGAGGGCGTGACAGCGGAATTGGCTACGACTGAAGGCTTGCCTCCAATTGACATAGTATTTTATGATATAGACTCCAAGCGCAACGACCTGATGTATCGAATCGGCCGTCGTATAGCGGATATTACCGGCGCTGATATTACCCTTAGTAAAACCAGTGAGCTTGCCAGAGCGATTGATGGAGCAGACTTTGCGATTGCTTCGGTAGGTGTCCATGGACCGAATAAGCAGTGGCATCTTACGGACAGCATTGTTGCGGCCAAATTTGGAATTATCACCACAACCGGAGACACAGTAGGACCGTCTGGAATTTCCCAAGGATTGCGTCTTATCCCGATTATGGTGAATCTAGCCCGGCAGATGGAACGTTACTGCCCCAACGGTATTATTCTCAACCATTCCAATCCGATGGGTGCGGTGGTGCGTGCCGTACAAAAATATACATCGATCAATATTATTGGTTACTGCCATAATACTGCCGCGGCGCAGCGCCTGTTCGCCAGAACTTTAGGTGTTGAAAAGTCGGAACTTGATTTGCGTATCGGAGGCGTCAATCACATGGTTTGGCTCTTGGATATTCTGCACAAGGGTAAAAGCGTTTATGATACGCTGAAGAAAAAATTAAATAAATTGAGTCCCGAGGCGCTAGGTCATAACCGATTTGCGTTGGATGTATGTAATGTTATTGGCTTGTTTCCTATTGGCGGAGACAGGCATATTATTGAATTTTTCCCTCATGCGCGGGTGGCATCAAAAACAAAAAATCTCCATTACAACATGCTTTGGAGAGCTGATATGATTAAGGGCAAGCATCTTGAAAAGGAAATTTCCAAAAAGACGGCGTCGCCGGAAGACAAAGCCGCCGGAAGGGCTGATGTCTGGATCCCGAAGCCCGGCGAGATGAGCCCTGAAGCGATGGGAGTTCAGATCCGAACCCTTTTGTACGGTCCTGAAAAGGTTCACTTTATTACCACCCGTAATAACGGTTCCATAAGCAACCTTCCCGATTGGTCGGCAATAGAATTGAATGCCGTGATCGGTCAGGGCGGCGCGCGGTCTATTGCCGTTGGGGATATGCCGCCTGAAGCCGCACGCTGGACTTTACAGCATATTTATGAAAATGAACTTATAATCGAGGCCGCCATAGAAGGCAGTCGTGACAAGGCGCTCAAGGCGATGGCCTGCGATCCTATGATCCGCGATTTCCATGAAGCTGTCAAGGTGCTGGATGCATTAGTTGCCGCACATGGACAACGTCTGAAATCATTTAAGAGCAAAAACAGGTGAAATAGGGAATTTAAAAATGAAAAAAAATGAGACGACAAAAATCGCAATTGTATCAGTTTTTGCGGTCATTTTGATTGCGGGGACGGCACTGCTTGTGGCAAGAATGTCGAAGAAGAATCCGAGCGGTTCCGGGGTGTCGGGAATAAGAGCAAAAAATGCCCGATTCAAAGCATTCGCAAAAAAAACAGACCTTAGACAGTCGAACCAGAAAGAACTTGCTCCTAATGACGGAGATAAAGCCTTGATGAGGGACTGGGTTAAGGGAGATTTGGCTTATGCTAAGGAATGGGCCACGCAAAATGGGAAACAGAATATTCTTGTTGAAATATGGTCCGAAACGGATCTGGCGGCAGCCACGGAATGGGCATTAAGTATTGAGAAAGAGTCTGAAAAGAACAAAGCTCTGAGAGCGATTGCGCTTGCTCTGGCTCAAAAAGACCCAAAGGGCGCGGCTGAATGGGCGAAAAGCCTGCAGGACGAAGATATTAAGAATAAAATTATAGGTGCGTTGACTGAAAAATGGGCCGAAAATGATCCGGAATCCGCAATGGAATGGTCAATGCAATTGCCAGAAGGAGAAACACAAAATGCGGCTTTGACCAAATTAGTCGACAAATGGGCGGAGAGGGATCCCCAAGCGGCTATTAAATGGGCATTGTCGGTTCCAGAGAAATACCCAGGTGACACAAAGGGCAGGGGGGACTTTCTGCTAATGAGATCTGTCAACGGCTGGGCTAAGAATGATTTGCCTGCCGCCATTAATTGGATTAGAACAGTTCCGGAAGGTTATGACTCCGATTACATAATGATGGGCGTAGCTAAAACATGGGCAGAGGCTGACCCCATAGAGGCAAGGTCCTGGGCGAACAGTCTGCCTTATGACAAGCATCCGTATATTGTGGCACGTGCGAATGTCGCGCAAGGATGGGCGAAGAAAGATCCAGATGCGGCTATAAGCTGGGCGAAATCAATACAAGACCCCAAGGCAAGAAAGTTTGTCCTACTTGCGATCCCTGAATATGTAGAAAAATATAAAGAAGAATACATGGCATTGCTAAATCAGAAAGATTGAAAGACTTGGAAATTTGCCGAAAGAAGAAATTGAGGAAGGACTCAAATCTCAGAAAGTTGTGCGCCAGTATAATAACAACTGAACAGCTTATCTTGAACCCATATAATGGAGGTTAAGATGGAAAAGAATAGGGCGTCAAATATAGCAATAGTTTCCGCCGTCGGAGCAATTCTTTTGGTCGTGGCCGGGCTAGTTTTAGCTCTTGTATTCAAGGGATCAAGCAATACGGCAAAAGATAAGAAAACTCCGATTTCATCCGTTGATAGCAAGGCCCAAAAGAAATCTTCCGCAAAAGGGAAAACATTATCTTCTGCAACCGACAGGAAAAAACCTGCGGCCGATTCGGAAATCTCTCCTGCAGAATCTAGGATGCTTAAAGAAAGAGAATCTATGCTTGCGTTGATAGATGCGGATTTGGAATACGCAAAGAGTTGGTCTTTAGAAAATAAGAAATGGGACGTTTTTGTGAGCGTCTGGTCCGAGAAGGATCTGGCGGTAGCTACGGAATGGGCGTTGCAGTTGGAAAAAAAACAACGCAACAAAGCATTAAAAGCCATAGGATTGTCTTTGCTGGAAAAAGATCCGCAGTCTGCCATGACATGGGCTATGGGGCTTAAGGAAGATGACGGCAAAATTCCACTCATGAGGGAATTGTTGTCAGAGTATCAAATAGGTTGGAAATTTAAGGACCCCGATGCAGCGATAGAATGGGCAATGCAACTGCAAGACGTAAAAGAAAGAAATAATGCGATCATAGAATTGGTTGACGTATGGGCGGAGAAAGATCCTAAGGCGGCCTTGGAATGGGCTTCGAATCCCAATACCAACGTTGGAGCAGAGAGCTTTCGATTTATGCGGTTGGCAGA
>CAZXAC010000020.1:0-19517 GCA_964638335.1 uncultured Lentisphaera sp.
CCTTCAGGCGGTCAAACGTCCTGACAAGTTGTCCAATGTTGATTAAACTGACGTACGCTTTCTTGCCCACTCGCATCATGTCCTTCAACAACTTGTCAGGACGTTTGACCGCCTGAAGGGTCTGGCTTAGAACAGCGCAATCGAAAGAATCATCTGGATAGTCTCCTAGTCCGTCGTCAAGGTCTCCGTGTATTACCGGAACGCCGCGTCCAACGCATTCGAGTATCTTGTCCTGGGAATATTCGATGCCGCATACGGAGCAACCCTTCTGGAGTCTCAAATGGTTTAGAAGTATTCCTTCTCCGCAACCAAGATCTATCACCTTGGATGATTTTTCTATCAAGTCAAATATGACCAGCAAGTCGGGCCTGTCCTCAAGTTCCTTCATCAGAAGATTTTTCATCCCGACACCTCCGCAAACTGGTTCTGGAGAAAGTCGGATATTAAACTGCTGAGAACCTCTACTTCCAGGAGAAACGCATCATGCCCGTACATCGAATCAATGTTGCAGTAACTTACATTGAGCCCCTTGTTGCGCATCGCGCTTACTATCTGCCGTGATTGATATGGAGGAAACAGCCAATCACTGGAAAAAGAAACTACTAAAAAATCCGATTTCGCCGGCTCAAATGCGGCGCTAAGATCGCCTCCGCATTCCTCCGACAAGTCAAAATAGTCCATCGCACGCGATATATATAGATAACTGTTGGCATCAAACCTTTCAACAAAACTCTGTCCCTGATGCCGTAAGTAGCTTTCCACTTGGAAATTATGACTGAAATTAAAAGCGTATCTTGGAGATTTTGAAGGTTCCTTCCAAATTTCCTCGCCATTGACTCGTCGCTTAAGTAAGTTATATGTCCAAGCATCCGCGCAATACTCAAACCTTTCTCCGGACCCTTTTCGCTGTATTCTCCGCCCATCCAGTTCTGATCCGCCATGATAGCCTCGCGTCCTACCCAGTTGAAAGCAATGCTTTGAGGGGAAAGCCTTGATGTAGTCGCAATTGGAATTACTGATTTTTCTTCTTCAGGATACGAAACCGCCCATTGAAGAGCCTGCATTCCGCCCATCGAGCCACCGCAGATTGAGAGCCATTTTTCTATCTTCAATTCTTTCATTAGTCTATGCTGGGCGTTCACCATGTCTCTTATTGTTATAACTGGGAAACTCATGTTGTAGAGCTTGCCGGTTTGAGGATTCAGTGAACGTGGTCCGGTGGAACCGGAGCATCCCCCAAGAACATTACTGCATACGACGTAATACTTATCCGTGTCAAAGGCTTTTCCGGGGCCAACCATTTCATCCCACCATCCCACTTTCTTGTCTTTCTCCGAATATCTGCCCGCTACGTGAGCATCGCCGCTAAGAGCGTGGAATATCAGTATGGCGTTGCTCCGTGAATCGTTCAGCTTTCCGTAGGTCTCGTATCGAATGTTTACAGGCCAAAGATCCTTGCCGCAATCAAGGCGCAGGGAATCTCCAGAATTTTCCCCAAAACGATAATTTTTGGGCTCAACTATTCCTATGCTGTTTTTCACTTCACCCATTACATTTTTCCACGGCATTTGTTAAAATTTTCGATCCATTAGAATAATACGATTAGGACTTTTTGCAAAGGAAGTAGACATAATTTAAAGGCTGGCATTTGAGTTCAAGATTTAATTGCCAAAGATGTGGAATTTCAGTGAACCGGTGATATAATTCCCATTGTCAATCACGCAAGAATACAGTTCGGAAATGTCATATAGGGAATAGAAAAATGCTGGATAATATCCGAAGATCACCGCTGTTTAAGAAAACGCACGTCAGACTGGGAATATCCATATCCATCTTGATGAGCATAGCCGTGATGTCATTCCTCGCTTTCTCTTTTGCGACGCGCTCTCTCTTCTCGGCAAACAAGCATTTCACAATCAAAAAGATAGTCATCAACGGGACAGCATCATGGAAGGCAAGAGAAAAACAAATTCTTGATTATGGCGGCATCAAAAAAGGGGTTAGCAATATTTTTAACGTAAACTTGAGAGAATTGAGAGCCAAGATAGATGCGTTGCCAAGCGTGGAAAAATCAACAATCTCAAGGAAGTTGCCAAACACTCTGGTAATCAACATATCCGAACGTATCCCCAGGGCGGCATTCAACAAAGACCGAAAAAGATGGTATACCGACGATTACGGCATTGTATTCAGCGCATCTTCATATGGCGAAATCAGGCACGATCTGCCGATAATCGTTGGCTTCACGCCAGCTCCTGATATCAATGAGGGCGACTGTATCCCAGAATTTAAATTCCCTGCAACAATCGTTACTGTGGCAAACAGACTTTTCCCCGAATTCATTCCGATCATCCTTGACGTAAGAGAACCAAAGTTTGTAGTCGCAAAGATTCGACCCGTGGACGGAACCGACACATACACCGTCATTTTCCCAAAAATAAAACTCGAAGAAAAATTCGCCGCATTTAAATGGGCATACAAAAAGAGCATCGAGGACAATACAAACAAAAAAATCTTCGACCTCAGATTCGAGGGTCAGGTGGTAACAAGATAAATGGAAATGACTCCTGTCCCATTTTCCCGCATTCAGAGGGTCACTTCATAAAATTTTGACAAATCAATTATGTTCAACATCGCATTAATCGCTCCAGAAATACCACAAAATACGGGCAATATTGGACGTCTATGCGTCAACAACGATTGCAAACTTCACCTTGTCCGCCCACTTGGATTTTCTTTGGACGATAGATACATCAAACGTGCCGGCCTTGACTATTGGAAATATCTCGAACTCAAAATTCACGAAAATACCGATGAATTCATAGCAAGTGCAGGAGAAAATAAGGTTTACATATTTTCCAGCAAGGCGGAAACTCCTTTATGGGATTGTCCCTTCGAGAAGAATTCTTTTCTTGTTTTTGGAAATGAAAGCTCCGGTCTGCCGAGAACCTTTCACTCAAAGTTTAAAAATTCCTCCTTCAAAATACCAATGCTTGGAAAACACGCTAGGACAATCAACCTAGCCAACGCAGTGGCAATATCCCTGTATGAAGGAATAAGAAAAAATCTGGCCTAGAATTTATTCGTCCGGCTTATTTTAGATTGGCGTCTTTCGCCGCCTTCTCCGGAGAAACCCCATCATTTACAACCGCGTTGAGAGCTTTAACAAGCTCAACGGGTTTTTTCGACATAAAAATATTCCTACCAAATATAATTCCTCTCGCGCCAGCCTCAACAGACGCGTGCGCCTTCTTCAGGACATCCAAATCAGAGTTCAGTTTGTCTGCCCCAATCGTAAATACCGGCACAGGAGTATTTTTAATAACTTCCGGGAATCGTTCGCCGGTAAAAAAGGTCTTGATAAAATCCGCTCCGAGTTCCGCCATTATCCTCGATATCCTCTTAACTTTTTCATGAACTTCATCCTGCGTCTTTTCCGTATGCTCAACCACATAGCACTCACCAATCAACGGAATCCCAAGCTTTTCCTTTTGTCTGACGATCTCAGAAAAGAGTCTTACATTTTCCGCCTCGCGACGAGGAGCATTTTTTTCCTCTAGGAAAAGGGAACAGATTATCGCGTCAGCGCCAGCCTCAACAGCCTCCTCAACCGTATTGGCGATAATCGTCTCTCCATCACGATAGTTTAGCGGATAGTAAAATGATGCCGACCAATTAATCCTGACAACCGTTCGTGGAGCGTCTTCACCCACAAAAAGATCCCAGTTTCTCTTCAACATGAACCTTGGCAAAAGCAACGCATCCACGCTAAGACAATTTTTTATCGCCTTCCTTGCATCCTCTATTCCAGCTTGAACCCCATACTCAACAACGTGATCAAGGGCGGAAATAACGAGATTCTTCTTGCCGCGAAAAAGACGCTCCTTGCGTAGTGACAATCCAGACATTTGCTTCTCCTTGTAATATTATTATTAAAAATCCTGATTTATGCGATGAAAAATTTAGTATACACCGATTTCTAAATAATTGAAGCGGCGGATCTCTCATAAATCCAAAAATACTGCCCGTATTACATTACTCATTATTCAAGAAGGAAAACGCAGTTCGCAGTTGAATCTTGCGCACCCTGTGCAGGACTTGCCCTCCTTATGGCGGGATTGTAGTATTTGTAATCGCTCGAACTGATCTCTCGATACCGGAAGCGATACCGATGCCGACCCCGACCTGTCCCCAGTAGCTCAAAGAGCGAAGGGGCGACCCGTCCCACATAACCCGGAGCGAGACAGTGAACAGCGGATACCGATAAGACAAGTCTCAAACACTTTGCCACAGGACGAAATCAAGTTTATTCAGGACAAGACTGGCATATCTTTGATGGTATGGAGTTTTGTTCAAAGAGAACAAAGCCGCATAGGAGGGCGAAGATTGGAAGATTGTGAAATACTAAAGATGCGGAACTGTGTAGCGGAATTCCGCCGCGGAAAACATCAGATCTATCCAAAAACTTGGAAAGCCAAAGCGCAAAAAAAAACGTATTTACCGAAACTCTCCAAGCGAAGAGGATTGTTACTTCGTCGAGGCGATTGCCTTAGAAAGCCTGGATTTCTTCCTAGAGGCTCTGTTCTTGGGAAGCGCATTGGCCTTTACAGCCTTGTCTATCCTGGAAAAAAAGATTTCAAGCATCTTCTTCTTCTTCTCAAGATCCTTCTCTTCTCTGATATTTTTCTCTAGAGACCAAATTTCTGAATTCCTTGACCTGTTCGCAATCCTGTGCTTGATATTTTGCCTTGCCCTTTTTTCCGCTGATTTTGAATGTGCCATTATTGATAGTCCTTATTTTTCTTTTGATTTTCGGCGTAAAATACAGCATTAGCGAAACTATTCAAGCTTTTATTTGCTTTTCATCTTGAAAAAATAGCGGGATGAAATAAGTTACAGACTTTGCCCTACTATAAATTAAAGGGCTTGGATAGGCGAAGTGGGCTGACGCCCGCTTTTGTCTTTTATGGTAAAAATAAAGACTCGGGGGATACGAAAAATGAATAGCGAACTTTTGACAATATTGGAATACTTGGAACAGGAGAGGGGAATAGGCAAAGACAAACTCATAGAGACGGTCGAAAAAGCCGTCCTCAACGCCTCTAGAAAAAGCATACATCCGGCAAGCAATCTGGAAGTTAAGCTAGATCTCAAGAGCGGAGATATAAAAGCCTGGGCTATGCTCGAAGTAGTAGAGAAAAACCCCACGGACGACCAGATAACACTGCAAAAAGTGAAAACCCGCTTCCCAGACGCCGAAATAGGCGAAACCGTAAGATGGGAAGTAACTCCAAGCAACTTCGGAAGAATAGCCGCGCAGACCGCTAGGCAGACCATAATGCAGCAGCTGAGAAAAGCCGAAAAAGCAATAGTCAAGGAAGAATTCAAGGATAAGATCGGCGAAATCGTCAGCGGAACTGTACGCAGATTTGAAGCCGGCGCGATAATAGTGGATTTCGGCAAAGCTGAAGGAATCCTTTCTCTGCGCGACAAAATGCCCGGAGATATGTATTCACAAGGAGAAAGAATCTCAGCATTGCTAAAATCTGTCGAAGTCGCAGGCTCAGGTCCCAGCTTGATCCTCTCAAGGACAGCTCCTGAATTCGTCACAAAACTCTTCGAAAGGGAAGTTTCCGAAATACACGACGGAATAGTTCAAATAAAGAAAATCGCCCGCGAAGCAGGCGCACGTTCAAAGATAGCCGTCTCAAGCAAAGACCCAAACATAGACCCTATAGGGGCTTGCGTCGGAATGAAGGGAATGAGAGTCAAAAATGTTACATCCGAACTCAACGGAGAAAAGATAGATATAGTCGAATTCGATGAAGATATATCGTCTTTCGCTATGAAAGCTTTCCAGCCGGCTCAGATAAAAAAAATAGACATAAATGAAGCCCAGCGCACGTTGGACATAACTGTCGCGCCGGATCAACTCTCCCTCGCAATAGGAAAGAGAGGACAGAACGTGAGGTTAACCACCAAGCTGCTCGACTGGAAGGTAAATATCAGAAGCGAGGCGGAGGATAATACCGCCTTCCAAGAACAACTGGAGGGCGCTATAAAAACTCTATCCGAAAACATAAACATCGGCGCGGAATCGGCAAAATTGCTAGTAAACAACGGATATCTCACAGTAGAGGGAATAAAAGCCGCCGAACTCTCCGACATCACAAAAATAGAAGGAATATCTGAAGAAGACGTTGCGAAAATAAAGACACTCAAAGAACAAAATTGAAATCCCTGATCCTAAAGAGAGCTAATGACAAGACAAGAGGAATAGATCGGCTCAAGCCGAAATAAACCTCAAGGAAAGAAAATGCCAGCTAAGAAGAAAAAAATCGAAAATAGCGGAATAAAACTCAAGGATATACTGAAAAAATTCAGCATCCCATCGCCTGAAGCAATTGACTCATTGCGCGAACTGGGGGTCGTCGTCAAAAACACCTCCAGCATAATAGAAGAAGGCCTCGTTGACATAGTTGAGGAACACCTCAGAGCGATGACTGAGAAAGCTAAAGTCTCGGAGGAAGATTCTTCAAACGATATACATCTGAAAACTCCCATAATAGTGAAAAATCTGGCCGAGGCGCTCGGTCGCAAACCAAACGAAATAATAACCGCGCTTATGGGACTCAACGTCCTCGCAAATATAAATCAGGTCGTAGACCATGCAATCGCAAAAAAAATATGCAAGAAGTTCGGAAGAAATCTCCTCATAGATAAAAGGGAAAAGGACGAACACCCAAAGGAAGAACTCCAGATAGTTGCCGTACCCGAACCGGAAGACCAGGAAGAGGAAGATAAAAAAGAAGACCTGAAAGAAAGACCCCCAGTGGTCACATTCCTCGGACACGTCGACCACGGCAAAACATCCCTCCAGGATGCAATAAGAAAGACTGACGTCGCCGCTGGAGAAGCAGGAGGAATAACACAACATATCGGAGCCTCCGTAGTAAGACACGGCGAAAAGATGATAACGTTTATAGATACACCCGGACACGAGGCGTTCACCGCAATGCGCGCAAGAGGCGCGAAAATCACCGACATAGCAGTCCTCGTCGTTGCCGCTGATGACGGATTCATGCCGCAGACGGTGGAAGCCCTTAGCCATGCAAAAGCGGCCAAGGTCCCAATAATCATAGCCCTGAATAAAATGGACCTTCCGGGAGCTGATCCGGGAAAAGTCCTAAGACAGATGCAGCAATATGAACTCCAGCCCGAAGAATGGGGAGGAGATGTCGCCGTGGTAAAAGTATCGGCGATCAAAGGAGACGGAATAAATGACCTGATCGAAAGGATATTGCTCGAAGCCGAAATGCTTCAAATAAAAGCAAATCCAAAGAAAAAGGCGAAGGCGGTAGTGCTGGAAGCCAGACTCGAACAAGGCTTGGGACCAACCGTCAACATACTCGTCCAGAACGGCACATTGAAAAAAGGAGACTTCGTCCTATGTGGCGAATTCTGCGGAAAGGTCAAAGGACTCATCGGAATATCAAATGACAGAGTTGACGAAGTAGGACCGGGAATGCCAGCAAAATTAATCGGCTTGTCAGGAGTCCCGGCGGCAGGAACTACCCTCGTGGTATGCGATAACGAAAAAGAAGCCCGCGCCCTGGCGGAAAAAAGATCCACGGACAACAAACATCGCGAACTGTCCAAAAATAGCACCGGACCAGCAGCCAACCTCGAAGACCTTATCAGCAGATATAATGAAGAACAAAAACTATCCCTCAACCTCCTCGTCAAAACCGATGTACAAGGCTCAATAGAGGCGATAAAAGAATCTCTTTCCAAATTCCCCTCAGATAAAATAATAATAGATATAATTCTCGCCGCTACTGGCGCCATAAATGAAAATGACGTCCTACTTGCTTCAGCATCAAAGGCGATCGTAATAGGATTCCACGTCAGAGTCAACCCCGGCGTAAATCAACTCGCTAAAAAAGAAAAAGTCGAAATCAGGCTCTACAGCATCATATACGAACTGATAGAAGATATAAAGGACGCTCTCGAAGGAAAACTCGCCCCAGAATCAAGAGAAAAATCCCTCGGAGATGCGGTCATACTCAAAATATTCGAACTGTCCAAAGGTCCTAAGATCTGCGGATGCATGGTCAATAATGGTCTGGTGAAAGTGGGCGCAAAGGCAAGAGTCTTCCGCGGCGAAGAACTGATATACAACGGCGCAGTACAGTCCCTAAGACGCTTCCACGATGATGTCAAGGAAGTCAGGCAGGGACTCGAATGCGGCATAAGACTCGATAACTTCGTTGACTTCCAGGAAGGAGACAAGATACACTTGTACGAAGTTGAATTGAAAAAATCTTCCCTCTGATAAAACTCAGGAAACCTCTTTCATCCTCCCGCAAAAAAAACAGGTGACAAAGTGAGCAAAGTCAAAAGAATGCCCAGAGTGGATGAACTTATGCAGAGGGAAATAGCCGAGTATCTGGAAAGAGTAGAATTCGGATTGAGCAAGGGGCTAGTAACAGTCAGCTCCGTCAAAACAGCGCCGGACCTAAGAACGGCAAAAGTGAATATAAGCACACTCAACGCTTCGGAAAATGAAAAGAGAAAAATCCTCTCCATACTCGAAAGCGAAAGATTCCAGATCCAAAACAAAATATCAAGGAACATACACATTAAATATACCCCGGTGCTGACTTTCGCCCTAGACGACAGTTTCGAAAAAGGCGACAGAGTCCTCGCTATCATCCGCGAAATCGAGAACGAAAAAAACGTGGATGAAGAAAAATGAGCGAAGCCATACTAAAACAGCTCAAAGAAAAATTCATATCAGCTTACGGACAGCCCCCGTCAACAGTCTCCCGCGCTCCGGGAAGACTCGAAATCCTCGGCAACCACACTGATTACAACGAGGGCATGGTGCTCAGTTGCGCCGTATCTCAGTCCATATACTTCGCAATCAGACCAAATAACTTGCAAAAATGCAGAATATTCAGCATGGGCTTCGGAGAAAATACACAAGAAATCCCAATTGATGAAATATCAAAGAAAATAACCGGAGATTGGAAAAACTACATAAAAGGAGTGATTTGCGAATTCCGCAAAAGAAATTGCGATGTCAAAGGTTTTGACGCGGGAATCGCTTCCGACCTGCCTCTCTCCGCCGGAATGAGCAGTTCCGCCGCAATCGAAGTTTCCGCATGCATGGCGCTAGAAAAAGCATTCGGTTTCAACTTTTCCCCAGTCGAACGAGCGAAAATAGGGCAGGGCTCCGAAAATAATTTCGTCGGTGCAAGAACCGGACTCCTTGATCAGTTCAGTTCAATATTCGGAAAAGAAAACAGCCTCATCCTTTGCGATTTTCGCAAAAATGAAGTCATCGGAAATGTCCCACTCCCGCTCGGACACAGCATAGTAGTCGTAAACACAATGATAAAACACGACCTGGTGGACTCCGAATATAATGACAGACGCGAAAGCTGCGAAAATGTAATGAAAGAAATTGGCAAGACAAATCCTGAACTCACGACATTGAGAGACCTTTCAAGTGAAATGCTTGATTCCTTCAAAAGCAGACTGGCGATCTTCGATTATAGAAAGGGGCGGCATATAACGGAGGAAAATGAACGCGTCGCCAAAGCCGTGGAATTCCTCGACAAAGGAGATATTGCGGCGTTCGGAAAACTACTCTTCGAATCCCACAAAAGCTCAAGGTTGAATTTTGAAAATAGCTGCCCGGAACTCGATTACCTGGTGGAACTTGCGCAATCCATCCCAGGATGCCTCGGAGCAAGACTCAGCGGCGGCGGATTCGGAGGAATAAGCATACACATCGTGGCGGAAAATTCCGTGCCGGATTACGTCAGGAGAATTAAAACCGCCTATAAGCTTAAATTCAAAACAGATCCGCAGACAATCGAATGCAAGGCGGGAAGCGGAGCCCAATTACTATGAAAAAAATAGTGATAATCGGCTCAACAGGCTCAATCGGAGAGAATGCCTTCAAGGTCGCGCAACACCTGAAAAATATCAAAGTCGTTGGACTTGCCGCCAAGCAGAATTACAAAAGACTCGCCGAGCAATCCACAATACTTAGGACCCCAAATATCGCCATATTCGACCAGTCCCTCAAAAAAAATCTCGCGAAAGTCGCGTGCAAAGGAACAAAAATATTCTCCGGAAGTTCAGGCGTATCGGAAATGATAAAAAAATCCTCCCCGGATCTCGTGGTCTGCGCAAGCTCTGGAATCGCCGGATTCGATGCCGTTCTCTCCGCGATAGACGCCGGAGCCGATATCGCAATAGCAAATAAAGAAGTAATAGTCCTCGCGGGAGAAATTGTCACAGAAAGGGCAAAAAGAAAAAATGTCAGAATTATTCCCGTTGACAGCGAACACAGCGCAATCTCACAATGCCTCAATGGAAATGAACTGTCCGATGTGCGCCGACTCATACTAACCGCCAGCGGAGGACCGTTCAGAAATATGAGCCCTGCGAAAATCGCAAAAGCCACCGCGAAATCCGCATTGCTTCATCCAACTTGGAGAATGGGACTTAAAACAACGATAGATTCCGCCACCCTCATGAACAAGGCACTGGAAATAATCGAAGCTCACTGGCTTTTCGGACTCCACCGCTCAAAAATAGACGTAGTGATACATCCGCAGTCCGTAATACATTCAATGGTCGAATTCATAGATGGATCAATACTTGCGCAAATGAGCGAACCGGATATGAAACTCCCGATTCAATATGCAATCTCATATCCTCTGCGTATGGAGGGAATATTGAAACCTTTCGATTTTGCGAAATTCGCAAAATTGTCTTTCGAAATCCCCGACAGGAAAAAATTCCCATCTCTCGATTTCGCCTACGAAGCACTGAAAGCGGGCGGAACAATGCCGGCCGTAATGAACGCCGCAAATGAAGTCGCCGTCGAGAAATTCCTCAGAGGTGAAATAAATATCCCGGGAATCTGGAAAATCATCGGCAATGCAATGAGCAGACATAAGACCGTCAAAAAACCAAACATCGCCGAAATCCTCGCCGCCGACTCCGAAACTAGAAAATCCGCGTCAAGCTAATAACGCTTCCAAAAAGCCACTATCTTCATCCTTGATAAATCGTCCCATAGAACTATCTTTTCAGGGCGTAAAGAAAAAGATTCAAAAGTTCCCCGACTCAGTTTTTAGCATAGGAAGAAAGATGGGAAAAGAAAACCTTGTCATAAAACACGGCGGCTACCGAAAACTGAAAAGCTTCCAAGTGGCGCAACTAATCTACGATGTCACAGTCCGCTTCTGCGATAAATATATTGACAGGAAAAGTCGCACCCATGACCAGATGGTTCAGGCTGCCAGATCAGGAGTCCAGAACATCGCCGAAGGAAGCCAGGCCTCCGGAACCTCCAAGAAAACCGAACTAAAACTCACAAATGTTGCGAGAGCAAGTCTCGAAGAACTAAAACTCGACTACGAGGATTTCCTGCGACAGAAAGCATTGCCTCTCTGGGATCGCAAAGATCCACGCAGACAAGCCGTCGTGGACCGAAGATGCTCCACTGCCGACGAAGTCGCCCAGTGCTGCCGCGAAATCCATGATGGTGGACAAAGTGGACGCAGTGGACAGCCAAATCAGTCCATCCAGTCCAATTCCCCCTCCTATCCTGAAATTGCCGCAAATGCCGTTTTGGTGCTCCTCTCCGTGGCGTGCTCTCTGCTCGACCGACAGATCGCCTCCCTTGCGGAATCATTCGAGAATGAAGGCGGCTTCACCGAAAGACTCTACCGCATCCGCTCCGAAAAACGCCGCATCTCATCGTCCAGCCTTTCCACCTCGTCCACTCAGTCCACTGTATCCTCCCCATCCACTTCGTCAACTGAAACAAACGCCCACAGGAGCCTCCAATGACCGGCCTAAATGACTATCTGAAACAAATCAGCGGGCAATACAGGAGCGGAAACGCCACCGAGCATACCTACCGCGGAGAGCTCGCTAGACTCATCGAGGAAATCTGCCCCGACATCACCGCCACCAATGAGCCGAAAAGACAGGAATGCGGCGCCCCCGACTACATCATCACGAGAAAGGATATCCCCGTCGGATTCATCGAGGCGAAGGATATCGGTGCCGACCTAAACGCAGTAGAAAAGTCCGGACAGCTCAAACGCTACCTCGAAAGCCTCGATAACCTCATACTCACCGACTACCTCGAATTCCGTCTATTCAGAAACGGAGAGAAGGTATCCGCCGTTCACATCGGAATCCTCGAAAAAGGAAAAATCATTCCAGACAAGAACCAATGGCCGGTCTTCGAAAGCTTCATGAAGGACTTCTGCAACTACCAGACCCAGACCATCAGCTCCGCGGAGAAACTCTCCAAACTCATGGCCGGAAAGGCAAGCCTCCTCCAGGACGCAATATACAAGTCCCTCACCATTGACGCCGGTGGCATCCCGTCCGAAAATCAAGCCGCCCAGCCCGCCGTATATGAAGCACACGCCCCATACGGACGCATCAGCAGTCTCCGCGAGCAGTTGAACGCATTCAGAAAAATACTCATACACGACATGGACGAGAAGGTCTTCGCCGACATCTACGCGCAGACTGTCGTCTATGGAATGTTCGCCGCGCGCCTGGCCGACCCGTCCCTCGATACTTTCAGCAGGGGCGAGGCGATGTTCCTCATCCCGAAGTCCAATCCATTCCTCCGACAGCTCTTCAGCTATGTCGCCGGTCCGGAACTCGACGAGCGCATAGCCTGGATCGTCGACTCACTCGCCGATATCTTCCGCGCATGCGACATCCGCAAAATCCTCGACGACTTCAAGAAAAAAAGCGGACAGGACCCGATGATACACTTCTACGAGACATTCCTAGGGGAATACAATCCGAAACTGCGAAAATCGCGAGGTGTCTATTACACCCCCGAGCCGGTCGTCAAATTCATCGTCCGATCGGTGGATGAAATCCTGAAGACCGAATTCGGTCTCGATCAGGGATTGGCAGACACAAGCAAAGTCGAAATATCCGTTGAAAATCCGCACGGAAAAGGCAAGCTGAAGCAAACAGTCCACAGGGTGCAGATACTCGATCCCGCCGTCGGCACAGGAACATTCCTATGCGAAGTGGTCCGACAGATCCATGCGAAATTCGCAAACCAGCAGGGAATCTGGAACAGCTATGTTGACGAACACCTCATTCCCAGACTGCACGGATTTGAATTCCTTATGGCGCCATACGCAATGTGCCATCTCAAGCTCGAAATGCTCCTCGCAGAAACTGGACACAAACCGCAGAAGGACCAACGACTCAATGTCTATCTCACAAATAGCCTCGAGGAACCCCACCCCGACACCCAGACCCTCTTCGCAAGCTGGCTCTCGCACGAGGCCGAAGAGGCAAACCGCATAAAACGCGACTGCCCAGTAATGGTCGTCATCGGAAACCCGCCCTATGCCGTCAGCTCCAGCAACAAAGGAGAATGGATTCAAAAACTTCTCGATGACTACAAAAAAGACTTGAATGAAAAGAACATCCAGCCTCTTTCAGACGACTATATCAAATTCATTCGATTCGCAGAACACTTCATTGAGAAAAATGGACAGGGAATTGTCGCCATGATCACAAACAATTCCTTCATTGACGGCTTGATACACCGCCAAATGCGGAAACACCTTCTCGAAACATTCGATAAGATTTACATTTTGAATCTTCATGGTAATTCAAATAGAAATGAGACTGCGCTTGATGGTTCGAAAGATGAAAATGTTTTTGACATCCAGCAGGGCGTAAGCATCAATATTTTATTAAAAACAGGAAAGAAAAAGAAAAGTTCATTGGGCCGAGTATTTCATTCGGACTTGCAAGGAAGACGAGAGAACAAATATGAATTCCTAAGTTTTAATTCTATACAAAGTCTTGATTGGAAGGATTTGAAAAATAAAATACCGGAATGCTTTTTTGTGGCTAAGAATTTCGCTGAGGAAAAGGATTATGATAAATTCATGCCACTAAAAGATCTGTTCTTAGAATCCACAGTAGGGTTAAATACAGAATTTGATGAAATGGCGGTTAAAGAATCATTAACAGAAGCCGAAATTTTATTGAGAGACCTGAAGAGCCTAACAGAAGACGAGATCGTAGACAAATATCACTTTAAACCTAGCAAAAGAAAAAAGGTTAAAAACGCTATCGTTGATGTTAAGAAAAACAATACTGTAATCACTAAGATGGTTTATCGCCCCTTTGATATAAAAAGCACTTTGTTTACAGGTGTTTCCAATGGCATAATGGGCAGACCTCGGGGCAACATAATGAGACATATGTTGTCTAGTCAGAATTTAGGATTAGTATCCATGAGGCAGTATGCTGCTAATGTACCAGATTATTGCTATTCATTTATAAGCAGGAGTATAGTAGACAATAGGCTTTTTAGTAGTAACAAGGGATACTGTTCAATTTTTCCCCTCTATCTCTACCCCGACGCGGATGAATTAACTGCGGGCGGCAAGGCGGCGGAGCGGGTACCTAATTTGAACATGGAGATTGTTGCGAAATTCGCGGAGAAAATTGGCGTTAGGTTTGAACAACGGAGCGCGGACATTCCTGTCCGCGAATCTAAAAATGACGACGCCTGTTTCACTCCCGAAAACCTTCTCGACTACATTTATGCGGTTCTTCATTCTCCCAACTACCGTGAGAAATACAAGGAGTTCCTGAAGATTGATTTCCCGAGGATTCCCCTGCCTGACAATGCCGATCAATTCTGGGAATTCGCCGAAAAAGGCTGCGAACTTCGCAAACTCCATCTCATGGAATCACCTGAACTCGACAAACCGATCACAAGCTACCCGATCCCCGGCGACAATGTCGTCGAAAAGGTCACATATAAAGATGGCAAAGTCTTCATCAACTCCACCCAATATTTCGACAATGTCCCTGAAATCTCCTGGAACTTCTTCATCGGCGGCTACCAACCCGCTCAGAAATGGCTGAAAGACCGCAAAGGCCGCAAACTCTCCTACGACGACATCGTCCACTACGGCAAAATCATCGCCGCCCTGAAGCGCACCGCGGAAGTGATGGGAGAGATTGACAAATTGAAGGCGTTTTGAAGTCGAAATGTATCTTTGAAAATAATGAGAGCACAGGTATGCCAATAAAAAATATACATGATGAGCCATTTAGCGAAGAGACGCTACTAAAGCTTGAAATATTCAGGGAATATGTGGAAGCTTGGTTACCTGTGTTCATAAAAAGGGATTTCAAGCAGATTGGGATATTTGACTTTTTTGCCGGAGCGGGCTATGACAGCGCAGGAAATCCCGGAAGCCCGATTCTTTTGCTTGATGCCATAGTCAAATTTGAAAAAGAAATCCGCGACAGAGACATACAAGTCAATTTATGCTTGAATGAGTTCGACAAGGACAAGCATAAGGCTCTAAGAAAGGCCATCGAAGAATGGAGGCTTAAAACCGACATTCCGAAATGTAATCTATTTGATGTCGTTGAAAGCAAAGACTTCAGACACGCTTTTTCAGATTGGGAAGATGTGCTAAAAATGAACATGCCCAAGCTGATTTATCTGGATCAGAACGGGATCAAACATGTAACAGAGGATGTATTTAAAAAGTTGGAATCGCTAAAAATGACTGACTTCATGTTTTTCATATCCTCTTCATATTTCTCTCGATTTGGGCAAGAGGACTCATTTAAACAATACTTCCCTGATATTGATCAGGAGCAACTTAGAAAAGTTCCTCGAAGCCAGGCCCACTCATATATCCTCGACTATTACAAAAGCAAACTGCCACGAGGAAGTTCTCTCAAGCTTTATCCTTTCAGTTTTAAGAAAGGGCCCAATATTTACGGCATTATTTTTGGAGCGAAGCATCCTCTTGCAATACAGAAATTCTTAGATATTGCGTGGGTTAAGGCTCCGGAAAATGGTCAGGCGAACTACGATATACATAATGACGCAGAGGCATTGCAGGGAGATTTCTTTGATGCTCCCAAATTAACGAGGGAAGAGCAGTTTGAACAGAAGCTTTGGAAATTTCTTAGTGATAAACAGCGATGTACAAATCGTGATATACTTGAATTGGTTTTTGAGGACGGATTTTCCAGAAAAAAGGCAAAAGATATGCTGTCAAACTGGAAAAATGCAGGAAAGATACGATATTCCGGTCAATCGGGCTTGTCTTATGAAGCCTGCTACAGCGAGAAAAAGAAACGTATTGTTCAATTTGAGATAATACCATGAAATCTAGTAGAATCGAATGGACAGAATCCACTTGGAATCCGGTGACTGGGTGCAGTAAGACCAGCGCCGGATGCGCGAACTGCTATGCCGAACGCATGGCTATGCGTCTTCAGGCGATGGGACAGCCCAACTACAGGAACGGATTCGAGGTGACATGCCACGAGCAGGCCCTTTCATTGCCCTTGAAATGGAAAAAGCCGCAGACGATCTTTGTCAACTCCATGAGCGACCTATTCCACGAGGATATACCGGATGACTTCATCTTCCGCGTTTTCGACATCATGAGGAAGGCCGACTGGCACCGCTTCCAGATTCTTACGAAAAGGGCGGAACGCTTGAAATCACTTTCCAAGAAGCTTTCCTGGCCGGACAATGTCTGGATGGGTGTAAGTGTTGAAAATCAATCAACAACCGCAAGGATTGACTGTCTCCGCGACACATCGGCGAAAATAAAATTTCTCTCCATGGAACCCCTTCTCGGGCCTTTCCGCAATCTCGATCTGACCGGCATTGACTGGGTGATTGTAGGCGGCGAATCGGGTCCCGGAGCTCGTCCGATCAAGGAAGAATGGGTGCTTGAAATAAAACGCCACTGCGATGAGTTTTTTGTTCCATTCTTCTTCAAGCAATGGGGCGGTGTGAACAAGAAGAAGGCTGGACGCAAGCTGCTTGGCCGCACCTGGGATGCCATCCCCGAAGCCGCCATCGCATGAAAATCTGTCTCGACCTTGACATCTACGCCGTTGCCTTCATTAGTGAAGATTAGTGTCAATTAGTGGTTAAGCGTGAATGGGCAGTTTTCATTTGATTTTCATGAAAGCTCCGTGATATTAAACGGGATATACCGAAATCATATAATAGCTTGTTAGCTCAGAGGAACAATGACACCGTCTGAACGAATCACTTGTATCCGTGGGATTGCATCGGCACTCGGAGACGAAGAATGGGGGCTGATCGATCTGACCCTCAAGCAATTCGACCTTCCATGGACCAATACGTGGCAAGGTTCAGAAAAGAATGCGTATGTTGTTGACATGATTGGTGAGGCCGATGACGACAAGCTTCTTGCACTTGGGAAGCACCTGGGTGTTGAGAGCGAACTGGCACAGGTGGCTGCGCCAAGCTTTTGGCAACCCCAAGAACCGCGTGTCTTTATAAGCCACGTGTCGCCATCCAAGAAGGATGCAACCGCTTTCAAGACAAGCATACGCATGTTCGGGATCAGCGGATTCGTTGCTCATGAAGACATCGAACCTTCCAAGGAGTGGCAAGACGAAATCGAAGTTGCTCTCTCGACGATGGACGCTCTACTGGCTCTTCTCACGCCCGGGTTCAACGAAAGCAAATGGACGGATCAGGAAGTCGGTGTAGCCATCGGTCGCAGGGTTCCAGTGGTAGCCGTTCGGTTTGGTCTTGACCCCTACGGGTTGATTGGCAAGTATCAGGCAGTTCAGGGAGCGGGAAAGAAGATATCGGATATTTGCGACGATCTCCTCACGATCTTCCTTCAGAAACCCGGCATCGGCACGCGAATAACGGATGCTCTCGTGCGCCAACTTGCCGCTTCTGGATCGTGGGCTGAGGCAAAGAGGAACATGGACTACATTGAACGGTGTCAACACCTCAGGCCGGAGATGATCAAAGTGATCGAAAGGGCCATGGATGAGAACTCACAAGTGCGAGAAGCTTGGGGAGTTCCAGAACGCATCAAGGCGCTGATTAGTAGGACGAGGAGCTAATAAACCACTGAACGGTACGGCGTGCTGCCCGTAGTGGTGGCATTGGACTGAAGGGAAAACATGAAAAACAAAAACATCTCGTTTGATTTATATAGATACCAAATACTCCCAAGGAACAGAGCGTTTCAGCCAGATCTCTTCGGAGAAATAAAAAACTTAGAGGATCTGTTGGCGAAAAAGAACCAGATATTTTTTCAGGCAATCCTCAATGTTCGTGAATTTGAAACTCGAAAAACGACAATAAGGCATAAAATTCTTTATCAGAACCAAAATCAAATTCTATATCGCTTTGCAGCCAATAGATCTTTGAGGCGAGAAACAGAACAGTTCACAGAAGAAGAGATCGATAATTGGCCATCATTCCTAGTGTATATTTGGAACGATCCTTCGGAGCAATTCGTGGCTATTCAAGAACGTTGGTCAGCATTTCAAAAAACAGAAGTGATAGCCAAATCTATTACAGAAGCTGTTGATGAGGAACTAGGAAAAAGCAACCTCAGAGCTCATGCGGAAGCCTTGTTCCTTGAAGCTGAGTTTTGGGGGCTAATTGAACAGAATAAAGGAAAAATTCGAGATATTCATTTTGAATTAATTACTCCGAACATGTCGAATATTTCTGAGACTCTAAGCGAAGATTTAAAGGATTTTGCGAAACACACCAATACAGCTCAGACAAATTTAAATATCCAGGCAGACCCGGATTCATCAATACTACTAGATCCAAACGACGAGAATCTGAAGGGACTTGTCTCTTATTCGAGTGAAGGTGGAGGCAATATCTCGATCAAAATACGAGGTTTATCCAAAAGAATACACACCAAGAAGAGCAAAAAGCATATAGACCTAACAGAACTGGAAATCGACGGGAAGAATCCTGAAGAATTGGTGCGCATTATTAAAGGACTACTCAAGTGAAAGCCTTAGTCCGTAACATTTTAATTGCTATTGGTGGGGCATTCCTGCTTCAGGAAGCACAAGTTCTTCTTGACTCAGATTATATCATTAAGTTTCTGGACGGCAATTTAGTTTCCTTGCTGATAGCATTATTGGCTATCAACACCGCCTCTCTTGGCATTGTCCTGTCAAAGATCCGAGAAATCCTTGATTCTGGAGATGGGAATAGCGATTTTTCGGCAACAAAAAGCGCAATGCTCTATTCGATCAAAGAGCAAATCGTTTTGATATTCCTATCTTTGATTCTACTCATGCTCAACAATTCCAATTGGCTAACAACTCAACCCAAACTTATTCCTCTCATAGAAATTTCAGTAATTACCTGTTTTACTTTTTCAATGCTTATACTGTTCGATACAGCTAAAAGCATATTCGTAATTTTGAGCTTTAAAAAAAAATAGCTAACAAATCGCTTTAAATAATCGAACTAATCGGTGCTATTCTAATCTAATCTTTTGAGGCTAACGATTTGTCTTCAAATTATTGCTATCCTGTGAAGTCTGGGGGCGGGGTGTTTCGGGCGGATTTCGTGCTTTAGGGCTCTGTGCTCTGCGATTTTCGCGGGGGGGGACATTGTTGCTCAAGGAGAATCT
>CAZXAC010000021.1:0-19454 GCA_964638335.1 uncultured Lentisphaera sp.
TTATCTTGAAACCGACTATCCTGTCCAAAATACGCCTTGCCTGCTGAGAATTGACCAAATTCATATTTATAGAGGAAGGATGTTTGAATGCCTCCGATACGGCCGACTTTGTGATCTCGTGAAACACAACCCTGCGAAAATCGCATTTTACAGAATCCTTCAATAATTCTTGGATATGCCACGCTATGGCCTCACCTTCTCTGTCAGGGTCTGGCGCCAAATAGACTTCCTTCGATTTCTTGCAATAAGATTTCAATGCGTCGACAACAGATTTCTTGCTAACTTTGTAATTTGGTTCGAATTCGCCTGCAATATCTACCCCTAGGCTGTTATCAGGAAGGTCCCTTACGTGTCCCATGGAGGCAGTAACAAAATATTCCGGACCGAGCATTCTGGATATCGTTCTCGCCTTTGTCGGAGATTCAACTATTACAAGATTTTTTAATGCAGTCATTTTCCCACTAGGTTTTGTGTTTTGATGCTTTTTAGAAGTAAGGATTTCTTTTGCTGAAACACTTCAGCATCATCCTTAAAATCTGAAATAAATTTTTTTAAGCTTTCCGTATCGGCTGTCAACAATATTCCTCCGTCTGCCCTCTTTACGTGGGAGAGTTTTATAATTCCTTCCTCTATTTTCTGTTTAACAGCCAGATAATCCGCTGGAATAATTCTAAGCTCATCGCCTGAAACTGCGAATTTCGCAACCACATGCACAGGGACAACACATGCTGCCCAGTACCCATTGAATAGAGCTTTATCTTCAACAGGCTCTCCGGCTGTTAGGTCCGCAAACAATATTTTTTCAATTTTAAAAAATTTTACCGACAATATTGATTTTACATTGTTTTCATCATAGCATATTATCCTGTCTGCTTCAATATTCCAATCTTCCACACGCTTGCCTTCCTCCAAATTTTCGTAAACAGGCTTCCACTTGCCGTTAATCTCGGGAACCGAAATGGCATCCTCCGGAAAACAAAATGGATTAAGCGACTGGATCGCGCATCCAAACATAAAAACTGAAAGCAATATCAAAACCGAACTTACTGCAATTTTTTGCATTTCGTCATCTCCTGATCGAGAAAACTTTCCCCGGTTCCTGTCTTATTATCTTTTTCATTTCCATCCTCATGAGAAGAGCAAGTAAGCGACCAACAGCGATTTTGCTTTCCGTCGCAAGTACATCCGCACTTTTTGAACCCTCCTCCAAAAGGGCGATTATCTTTGCCTCGTCTTCTTCAAGTTTCAAATCCGCATCAGATTTTTTTTCAATACCGTCCTCGAAAGATCGAGAAGTCTTTCCTGATGTTTTCTCCAATACACCAGGAAGAAATTCGAACTCTTCCAGCACGTCGTCAAAATTTTCAACAAGTTTGGCTCCGTCCCGTATCAGCCTGTTGCAGCCCCGAGCCTGCGGATTGTCCGCCTCGCCCGGCACCGCAAAAACCATCCTTCCCTGTTCGAGGGCGAATTTCGCCGTTATAAGCGCACCGCTTGAACTGCCAGCCTCTACAACAAGAGTCCCCAAACTCAGTCCGGATATTATGCGGTTTCTCATCGGAAAAGATCGTTTGTTAGGTGGAAATTCCATTGGAAATTCACTTATAAGAGCGCCTCCGGATTCAATCATCCTCCGAGCAAGAGGAATATGATCCTGTGGAAAAATTCTCGCAAGTCCGCCTCCAAGCACTGCAACCGTAATCCCACCGGCATTGACAACCGCGTCATGAGCAACAGCATCGGCGCCAAAGGCCAATCCTGACACCACTTTCCAGCCCGCATAAGCCGCCGAAGCAGAAAGATATTCAGCCATTCGGCGTCCGTAACTACTTATTCTGCGAGAACCAACGACTCCTATAAGATTTCCGGACATTGCCCGACAGGAACCTCTTACGTAAATACATAAAGGAGCATCAGGCAATTCCGCCAAACACTGAGGATAATCAGCATCCAGACGGGTAATTATCTTCACACCAGCTTTCTCAACAAGTTTGAGTTCTTCTTCAAAATCAATATTGTCCTTCCACCCAGCGATTTCTTCCCCCAGTACGGGACCGACTCCATCCACGGAAGAAAGTTCATTTTTGCGTGCTGAAAGCACTGAGGAAGGGGAACCGAATCTCTCACAAAGCCTAGATAGTCTCACCGGCCCGACGCCGGATATCATGTTCAATATTATGTACGCGTCTCTGTCCGTCATTTATTAGATCTCTCCGGAAAGAGGAGTAATACTCCTTGAGAAATTCATCCTTTTAGCAATATGCTTTTATAGCATCGATCAATTCTGATTTTATAGGGTCTTCAACAATTTTAAAATCGCCTATGGACTTGGGAACTATTATTCTTAGCTTTCCGGATTTTGCTTTTTTGTCAGAAAGCATCGCAGAATAAATATCTTCAGGTGAAAACGTGACATAGGATGGAAGACCAACCTTATCGAGAAGATTATTTTGACGCATCTCTTCGATTTTCGATAATAGTCCGCTTGAAACTGCGAATTTCGCAGCCATTCTCATTCCAATCGCTACAGCTTCTCCATGAGAGAGACAAGAAAATCCGGACACCTTTTCAATCGCGTGCCCAAAAGTATGACCATAATTAAGTACCGCCCGCATTCCGTTCTCTTTTTCATCTTTTCCCACCACATCAGCCTTTATTGAGCAACATTTGTATATTATTTCTTCATATGCAAGCAAATTCCCCGACAATAAATTTTCTATTTTTTTCTCCAAGTCAAAAAACAAACCGCTGTCAAGAATAATCCCATATTTTATAACCTCGGCAAGTCCGCATCTTATTTCCATTTCGGGCAAGGTCTTTATAAAACCACTGTCTATCAACACTTTTGACGGCTGCCAAAAAGTCCCCACAAGATTCTTTCCCTCCGGCAGATCAACACCCGTCTTTCCACCAACACTCGAATCAACCATCGCAAGAACTGTAGTAGGAATTTGAACATAACTTATCCCACGCATATAGATACTAGATGCAAATCCAGTCATGTCGCCAACAACTCCACCTCCCAGCGCAATCAGAAGAGATGAGCGATCCAAACCAATATCAACGCACTTCCTACATATTTTTTCAATATTTGAAAGTTTTTTCTCAGATTCCCCGGACCTAAGTATCAACGTTGGCAATCCTAGGCTAGCAATAAAATTCTTGTAGATTTTAGCAACATTCCGATCCGTCACAAGAAGTTGGGTCCTTGAATCATTCAAAATATCTCGTGCCCCGCTTCCAAGAAGCATACCTCCGTCTATTACTATCTTGTAATATTTTTCTGGTGATGTTCTAACTTCAATCTCTCTCATCTCCCCAAAAATCCTCTAAAAATTATACCTAATTTGCGTCAAAGAAAAGAACTACTAAAAACTTATCAATTTGTAGCTCGCAAATCTGATTTTTCAATTTCTCTTTTTTTCAAGAGCTCTTTCTTCAACTTCTTATATTCCTCAAATTTATTATCAAAATAACTGTTCTTTGCAATCACAGGAGCATCTTCAGCGGACAAGCCTTTATGCTCTAGGGCCCTGCTAAGACGCAGGAGGGTGGAATTTAACTCATTTGACCTTCCAAGTTCCTCCTCAATCTTCGCTTTCTTGTAAAGCGATTCTATCGAAATGGGATAACATAAAATATCCTTTTCAAGAAAACGCAAAGCATCTAACCTTCTGCCCATTGCGATTTTCGCATCCGCCATCTTAAGATTTGAACGCGAGACCGTAGGGCTGGGACATTCCTGCAGACGATCAAGATAAGATTCCGCCATATAAGGATCTTTGAAATCCTGCATTGAAAGTACTCCTGCACTAAAGAATGCGGTCGAAAAATTCCTGTCCAAATTTACGGCCGCATCTATATTTAATATCGCTTCGGAACGCCTACCCGATTCTTCGCTTATAAAATATCCTTGGTAATAGGCAACGCTAGATAAAAAAGACACGACACTTGTATACACAAATGCCGCAAATAGTATAGAAGATGCACAAATACGTAGTCCTAGAAAAAATAAACTGCTATTACAAGGAGAGCTTTTCGTAAAAATCGGAGAAGTAGGGAATCCTATCCTCCAGACAAGCCCAAGCAAGGCGCTGATTATGAAAAAATTATGCCATTGATAGTAAGTCATGTCAAAAAACGAACAAATCAGATAAAATAAAAATGACAAAATAACAGATCTGCTCGTCGTTGAAAGCCTGTCAAAACGACGCAATCCTACAAATAACGGGCATATAATCAAAAACATGTAAGGGATTGCGCCCAACAGCCCAAAACAGGAAAATATATAAAGGACGTGATTGTGGGGATGTTCGGTGATATGGGCGAAATGATGACTTCTAAGAAAGTATCCTATTGGACGGTAGACCATGTATTCAGATAGAAACCTTTGTTCTCCAACACCGAAAAGAGCATTGTCATTTATAAGTCTCAATGCCCCGGTCCACATCGCCACCCTCATGTCATAAAAAAGGATATCTGCAATATATTTTGAGAAGATAACACCTAGAATCAATGATATTAATCCTATTACACAAAATGAGAAAATAATGACTCTGTAAATGCGAGGATTTTTATAGAAAACAAGAAAAATGTAAACTAACGCAACAATAAACACGGAAAGAATTGCAGCTCGAGATTCAGCCTTTATTATCGAGAATCCAGTAAATATAACAACTGCTCCTTGGAAAATTCTGGAAAGCAGATGGTTCTTTGACCCGACCCTGATTTTAATCTGGTTGCATACTAGCGGACTTAACCCCAGAACCAATGCCGCATGCCAATTTAGATTGCCAGGAAGCCCGATAAATGCTTTACCGTGCAGAAGTTGAAAGGAGGAGACTAACGCATTGATCAACCATATGAGACATAAAAAGTTAAGCAAAAATCCCAAACACCTACGATATGCCAAATAAAAAAATAAAGGGCATGAACACCATCCTAAAGATGCAAAATAATCCGAATAGGAATACTGCGGGTAAAAAACAAATTGACCCGAAACAAGAGAAATAAACAGAAAAATGCAAAACAAAAAAAACGGACTCTTTGGCAGGACAACAGAATCAAAACGCAAGAAAATAACCGATAGACATAGGATAGAAAATCCAGCTACAATTCCCCTCAGATCATGGACTTGAGACAAAACAATCACGCTCAAGAGGAAATAGACTGGTATTAAGAGGTCAAGAAAAACCGTTTTTGATATTTTTGTCACGCTAGGTCTTTTTTTGCGCGTAATATAACTCAGTAACAAGGAAATGTCACAAAATCCCTAAAAAACAGATAAATAAAAACAAAACCAGCAAAAAAAAAGGGGTGCCGAATGGCACCCCTTAAGAGGAAAATTCCCTTCGGGACTTAGTTCATCCCGCAGCTTCCGTTATTGTTCGTCCACATTGAGCCGGCATAACCGGTAACGTGACCGTCAACGAACAGAATGTTACCATACTTGGAGTGGTTAACGCTCGATACTTTGTCCATCGAAACGCCACTGTCAACAGCTGCAGCTTCGCTCAACCCTGTGGAATAAGCATAGCATGACAACTGAATCTGTGTACCTTCAGCAATCGTTCTTGTTGAAGATGGGCAGGTGTAGGTCTTACAGGTTTCAAGATAACCACCAGAACGGAGCATTTCCCATGCTTCGTCCGAGGTAGCGGCGTTCATAAAGTTTTCGCTGTGTTCCTGGGAATACATACGAATCGCAAGACCGATCTGTTTGAGGTTACTTGCGCAGCTGATTCTGCGGGCTTTTTCACGAGCAGCGCTCAGCGCGGGGAGTAGCATGCCAGCCAGAATCGCGATAATCGCGATAACAACGAGCAGCTCGATCAGTGTGAATCCACGACTTTTCTTCATTTTTGTTCTCCTTTTAATTTGTTTGGGATAATTTCCTCTTGAATCTTCCCGCATTATACCAAAAGATCGCGCCCAGAATCAATGCTTTCAGAAAAGAATCCTTCTTTTTTTTTATTTATACTAACATTTATTTGAATGTGTCTGGAGAAGACGGCTCTATTCTGAAATGAAAGTCCACTTTTTTGCCGAGCATCTCTAGCGTTACCAAGGTATTTAGTCTTGTAAGCAAAAGAGGATATGGGATTTTTACGCCTCCTCCGGGAACATTTACGGAAACATTACAGTCTCCTAGTATGTTCTCAGCCTCCCTTATTGCCATTATCAGATTCAGCAACTTGGAAAGTTTATCCTTTATGGAGTCATCAAATTCATAAGGACGGTGACATGACGGGCACAGTATCTGCCTGTTCTTTTCCATAGCGTCCATGAGGTTGAAAGCGACTGGCGCCTTGCAGTCCGCTTCTAGACATTCAAAATCCACATGACATTTTATTCGATCTCTCATTTTTTACCTTTTTTTGGTTTTTCTCTTTGAGGGCGGCATATATTTGCCGATTATCGGCTCCAGTTTTATTCTCAGTTCTTCTTTAACTATTTTTGGAGAAGTTATTATAGCTGAGCCCAGAGCATTATGACACTGACAATTTCTCTTTAAATCTGGAATTTTAATGGCAACCTTTTCAATTATCGCTTTCGCAAGCTCCGTATTTGCCATCAGATTCCCGATTATAAGCTCGATAGTTACAGAGTCGTGATCCGGATGCCAGCAGTCATAATCTGTAACCATAGCTACTGTCGAATAGCATATTTCAGCCTCCCTTGCCAACTTAGCTTCAGCAAGATTGGTCATACCTATCACGTCCATTCCCCAGCTTCGATAGAGATTCGATTCCGCCTTTGTCGAAAATGCCGGACCTTCCATATTAATATAAGTCCCGCCAAGTTTGACTCTGGGGTTTTTATCGTCCTTCTTTAATTCCGACACGGCAGCCACCGCTGAACTGTAAACAATACGCATAAGTTCGGGACAAACAGGATCTGCAAAAGCTATATGCCCCGCTATCCCGTTACCAAAAAAACTATGATCCAAAGATCTCTTCGTCCTGTCAACATATTGATCCACTACTACCACATCCCGCGGCCTCAGTTCCTCTCTCAGGCTCCCTACTGCGGAAATACTAACTATGTGTGTGACACCCAATTTCTTTAAAGCGTAAATGTTTGCCCTGTGGTTTATCTCGGAAGGCAAAATAAAATGTCCTACCCCGTGCCTAGGAAGGAAAAATATCTCCGTTTTGCGAAGCTTGCCGGCAACAATCTTATCCGACGGATCTCCGAACGGAGTGCTGATTTTGATCTTTTTTATGCCTGACATGTGGTCAAGTTTATATAGACCACTGCCACCAATAACCGCAAATTTCATAGAATCCCGCCTTTCATTTATAAAGAAAAAACTGTATTTTATAGGTTTTAATCCGGACTTCAAATGAGAAGAGACCAAAACACCAAAGATATTTTAAGCCTGAAAAAAGAAATAGCCTACTTTATGCGCAGGCTGTATAGGCAGCGCCTAACTACCACTTCTGGAGGAAACATTTCGGCCCTGTTCCACGACATCGTACTGCTGACCGCATCAGCAACTGACAAGGCCAGAATATCCTCATCAGAAATAATAGAAATGAATATGGGCGGAGAAAAAATATGCCATGGGCCTAAGGCAAGCATAGAAAGTAAAATGCACCTCTCCATCTACAAGGCACGGAAAGATGTCAGAGCAATAGTCCACGCACATCCACCAAAAGGAAGCGCTCTTTCCGCATCATCTGTCACGATAAGAGAAGATTTAATCGCTGAAACAAGGGCAGTACTAGGAAAAATCGCATATGCTGACTACGAACTTATGGGAAGCGAAAATCTCGCAGAAACCGTCGCAAAAGCCACCAAAAATTCCGACTGCATAGTGATGCGCAATCACGGAGTAATAGCTTTGGGAAAAGACTTGCTCCAGGCCTTCGACAGACTGGAAGTCCTCGAAGCCGCCGCAGAAATGACTATACTTCACGAAGGTGTACTTAAAGGAAGCTCTCTCTGTTTGAGCAAAAGTGAACTTAGAGCCCTCGACGTTATGCAGGGAAGGATAAAATAGGATCAAAAATATGCTTAGGGAACTGTCCATCATCATCCCAACATACAACGAAGCGGAAAACATCCTCACAATCATCTCAAGACTGATAGCTAGGCTGGATGACATCTGCGACTACGAAATAATAGTGTCCGATGACGATTCCCCAGACGGCACATGGAGGCTTGTCCAGGATCTTTCAGAAAAGAATCCCCGGGTAAAGCTTTTACGGCGCATCGGAAGAAAGAAGGGGCTCAGCCAAAGCGTAGTCGACGGATTCCACCAATCTGACGGCAAAATCCTGCTCGTGATGGACGGGGACGGACAACATGACGAGTCCTGCCTGCCAGGGATAATCGAGCTTTCCAAGGAAAACGACATGGTCATAGGGAGCCGTTTTGCGGAAAATTCCATCATAGAGGATAAATGGCCTGCTTACCGACTGCTCGCAAGCAAGGTGGCAATATTCACGGCTTCCCTTCTTTTGGGTGTAAGGATAAGCGACCCCATGTCGGGATTTTTCACCGTTTCAAAGGAAGCATTTAACACCGTCTCTCCGCACATAAAAGCTGAAGGTTTTAAAATCATGCTGGAAATATTATGTATCCTAAAAAGAAAAAAGCCTTCATGCAAAATAGCGGAAACAGGTATAAAATTTAGAAAACGTGAAAAGGGTAGCAGCAAACTCGGGCTCGGAGTAACATTGAACCTGATAAAAATGATATTACGGTTAAAAATCTCAAGGCTTCATACAAGTTAATGCAAGTTATTCCATACATTAGAAAAAGAACTGATCTCTTTGCCGCCTTATTTGTCTTCGCCGCCGCTTTCTCGTTTTATATCAATGCGATAGATGGAGAATTTGTATTCGACGACCTCCCACTCATAAGTTCAGATCCGTTCTACCATGAAGGCACAAGTTCCACGATCTCAGACTGCTTCTTTAGGACCTACTGGAGAAAAGAACATTCTCAAGGGCTTTACCGCCCATTGACCTTGGCAAGTTACCTTGTCAATGCAAAATTCGCAGGCCTTTACTCACCTTCTTTCAGACTAACAAATATCCTCTTACACTCGCTAATATCAGTTCTTGTATACGTATTATGCCTGAAACTACTAAAAAATCGCAAAGCGGCTTTTATTTCCTCAATACTCTTCGCTGTCCACCCAATCCACTCAGAGGCGGTCATTCCAGGTTCCGGTCGCGCTGACCTGCTTTGTTCCGTTTTCATTTTTGCGGGTCTGCTTTTCCACTTTTCACAAATCCGTTTAAAATCATTCGTCGTATTCATATCTTGCCTTTCTGCACTGCTATGCAAGGAAAATGGCATCGTTCTTCTGCCACTGTGCGTGGCATATGATTTCTTCTTCCGAAATAGCGAATTTCGCGAGAATATAATCATGAAAAAATACAAACTGCTCCTAGAATATTTATCATACCTCCTCGCCGTCGTAATTTACTTCATGATGCGCATATTTTTTGTCTCAGCACCTTTCCCGTATTTCAGCCAATCGTCACTGTTCTCCGACAACCAACTTGCCTTCTTGGGATTTTGGGAAAGACTGCCAAGCGCGATATGGCTCCAATCTCTCGCAGTATGGCAATTCATTTTCCCCGCAAAACTTTCACATGACTACTCTTTCGCGCAAATACTCCCGATAACAAAAATCGGCGACCCAAGACTTGTTTGGACAGCAATCTTCATTTCCATCGTGGGAATTTTGGCGGTTTCCTTTTATAGAAATGACCGAAAACTATCCCTGTTCTGCATCTGCTCTTACGGATTGTCCATCCTTCCTGTATCAAATATCATAACACCAACAGGAACAATATTCGGAGAAAGACTCTATTATTTCCCTAGCGTATGGCTTTGCATAATAATCATATCGGAAATGAGTCAAATCGTCAACAGGTTTAAAATCCGTCCAGTCATCATAACAATTCTATCCGTTATGATATTACTATCACTATTTATAAGACTTTCTCTAAGAATTCCCGATTGGAAGGATCTCTTTTCCATAGCCTCCGCCGGAGTAAAAAGCTCTCCGTCCAGCCATAAAATGTGGAACAACTACGGGCTTCAACTTCTCGACAGGGGAATGCTAGAAGAGGCTGAGACCGCCTTTTCCAGAGCAATTGAAATAAATCAGGCGAACCTTCAAGCCCTCAGAAATAGAGCGTATATCAGAATAAGCAAGGGTAATAATCAGGAAGCCCTGACGGATCTGCTTGCTTGCATAGATCTTGGGACAAAAGACGTGGAAGTATACAACAAAGCCGGAGCAATATTCGCAATTTCAGGAGACAAAGAAAAGGCCGCAAGCCTATGGAAGAAATCACTACAGATTAATCCAAACCAGAGAAAAATAATAGAACATCTGAAAGATGTCGAAGAAAATATACTTCGAAATCAAAAGCCACGATAGATAGTCGCAAAACAATTCAATGTCCGGAGATATTATTAGTCGTTACCATGGTCACGGCGGAAATTAATATTATCAGGATGACAATAATCTTTAAAATTCTGTCAGATATTTTTACACACAGTTTGCTGCCGACAAAAACGCCGCCTAATGATCCTAGCCACATGATTATACCTGTTTTAAAATCCAACTGACCATCTTTTCCATACACAACAGACGTCAAAAGCGTAAGAACCAACGCCACAAATATCGAAGACCCCACAGTTTCTTTCAAAGTGAGCCCAAAAAATATAATCAAAAGAGGAATTATCAAAACTCCTCCCCCTATCGAGGTGGCACCAAGAAGACAACCAACAATAATTCCCAGCACTATCCCAAGGATTTTTCTCAAAAAAGGAGTTTTCCCAGACTTAATCTTTTCACGGCTGACAGCATTAAACATGACTAAAGCAGCAGAAAACAACATCACAATAACTATCAACAGCTTCAAGTATCCCTGAAATTGTTCTATCTTTTGAGAAGAGTCTGCGTGCAGCAATATATATCTGTTTATCAAAATACTTGTTGCCAAATCTCCCGGTATCGCACCAAACAAAAAAAGGAAAGATGCACTCAGATTTACTGTCTTCAGTCTAAAGTGTTCTACTGAAGCATATATCTTGGTCAAAACGGAATAAAAACTTGCGGTTCCAACGGTGACAGTCGCCGGAAGCCCCAGAACAACCGTCAAAACAGGCATTAAGATCACTCCTCCACCAACACCAGTCAAACCGATAAAAAAACCTACAACTCCGCCGCAGAAAACCCTCAGCAATATTTCGAAAAAGTCCATTTTCAGCCTCCTTGCCCAAAGGTCATCGCACCAAAATGCTGACTTGCATTCTGAATTTTATGACCCGACTTACATATCTCAGAAATGACTTTTTCAAGGTGCTGATTCGCTCTCCTTACCGACATTGTGATCTTTTCTTCGGGGCTCTCGTATAAAAATCCTCCGCATAATTCCGAATATACGATTGTCCTCTTCGGAACCTTAAACTCGAAGAACGCGAAAAACTGCACCAGCGGACATTCATCTCCAAACAACTCTTCCTTCAGCTTCAAGGAAATATCCTGCACATCATTTTCTTTCAGAAATGAGATGCAATCTTCCAAATTCTGAGGAACACCAAAAAGCTTGTACGCGATACTTTTCATATTTTATTTCTCCTTTAATTTCTTGGATTTGCGCAAAATAAAAAAGCCAGTGTTCATATCCCTAAACGGAATCTAAACACTGGCTTATCTTTCAGCGGATCTTTTAGCTTCTAACTAAGCTATCATCTGACCAATCTGCCGTTTTACTTTTTAAAATCAACTGGGGCATCAAGCGTAAAAACGATGATCCTTTCTCCTGCTTTTATACTTATATCCTCATACATGCCCGTAATATCTCTACCCACAATACGCTTGATGGTCCTTTGAAAAGCATCTCTGTTTTTCCTCTCAAGCAATTCTCTCATGCGCTTGATCAATTCCCTACCCATTCCAGGATCTTCGGAAATAAGCAAATGCTGTTCTATAGGAGTCAATACATCTCTCTCCCTTATGACGATGAGATCTTCTGTAATGTAGGCCTTGGTGTCGGTCGGACCCCTTCCCGTACACTCCCTCACAATTTTTACAATTTCCTTAGTTATCTCCGCTTCCATCTGCCCTTTGGTAATCATCGCTAATGCTCCTTAAATGATAAAAAAAAATGCCAACAACTCTCTCCGGCAGGAGAAGAACTGTTGGCTTAATTTTCAGCTAACCCTTTAAAAAAATTGTTTTCTGACCAATCCGCCGAGTTTACTCATTTCTGAGTTAATCGCGTTTAGTCTATCATTCATTTTATTTTATGTCAAGCTCGCAAACTAAGTTTTGATAATTTATCTGTTATCCGTCTTCGCAATATGATGTTACGCCAAGACAGGTCGCTTCCGGTACCGGGAAATTAGTTCCATCGATTACGGATACGACCTTGTCCCTCGCAACCCGGAGGGCTAATTGGAATTCCGAATCCGACGGAATGTTTTTGGACAACAATTATCAATTATAACCCACAACTTATATGCTGATATCCATCTACACATATATCATTTTCTTAGTCATACCTCCATCAACAACAAAATTCTGGCCACTTATGAATCCGGCTTCGTCGGAAGCAAGAAACGCCGCCATGCCGGCAATATCTTCGGGCACACCAATCCTCCCCACAAGGTGCTGAAGATTGTCTTCCGGAGAAAATTTGACCTTGGCCTCTGCCGATTTCTTTTTCCACCCATCAGTTCTTATCCAACCCGGACTTATGCAGTTCACCCTGATTTTTGGCGAAAGACTTACCGCTAGAGCATGCGTAAAAGCCAAGATCCCGCCCTTCGCAGCAGAATATGCTTCAGTATTTTTCTCCGACTGAATTGCCCTTGTGGATGATATATTTATAATTATGCCCCTATTATCAAACAGCTTCAAGGAGTATTTAACCATCAGAAAACACGCCCCAAGATTTAGACTAATGACATTGTTCCATTCATCAAGCGTCAATTCATCTACTTTCTTTCCAAAACCTCCGCCACCAGCATTGTTGACGAGGACATCAAGACCTAAAAGGAATTTATCAGCCAGCGCAACAGCCTTAGAAACATCTTTTTCCTTCCGAACGTCGCAGTAAATAAATTTGAAGTTCTTTTTCCCAAAAAGATTTTCACATTCCAAGCCAGCCTCCCTGTCTACGTCGACTATTGCCACTTTCATCCCGTTGCGCAGAAATTTACACGCAATTCCCCTGCCGATTCCTTGGGCTCCTCCAGTTATCAAAGCCCTCTTTCCTTTCAGAGAAGGATAGCTTGCTAAACTCATATCATCCTTCATTTTCCACTAACCTTTTTTAGGGAAACCTTCATCCTGCTCATCTTCGCGTAAACCCTGGCTTTGCGGAGAAGCGGCCACCAATCATACAAATGAATCTGTATCGGCTTCCACATTGATACCCAGCCCGCTATCAAAAAACCTTCCCCGAGAAACCTGCCAAGAGTCTGATTCTGAATGTTTGCGAGAAATCCCGACGCGACAAAACAAAGCCCTAGAGACAAAAGACCAATCAGGAGGGCGACCCTGCCCTCTCTCATCAACTGCCTGAATTCCCTTCCCTTTATATCTGCCTTGTGCTCGTAAAAATGATGTATGGACCAACCCAGAAAAGCTTCGTCCATCCCCTGCGGAGGGTCCTGCTCAACAATCACCTCAAGCGATAATGTCGAAGAGGCCGGGTATTCAAAAGCCCAGCTTTCTATGAAGGCCTCGGCATCTTCATCAAGATCCCTTTCCTCAAATGGAGAAGGATCCATGGAATTGAAGAGCTGGCCTAAGTCCTTGACCCTCACCCTTATGATGCCGGGCACACCCTTCCTGCCCTTTCTTTCCATCTTCAAAAGAAATTTTATAAAGCTCATGCTACCCCTCAACTTCGCCCTTATTCTACCCCTCTGCACACAAATTTGCAAAAAATTTTATACCTTACCACATTTCATACCGTCAAAATGAAATGTAGATTACCCAAAAGGAAAATTTCATTTTGAAATGAAAAAAGAAAACATAATCTGCATTTTCGTATTCATCTTCACGTCGCTGGTCTTCCTGACCCTCGGAGCGGCGAATTTCGTTTGGGATGATTTCAGAAACTTCGTTGGAAACACGGCTGTAAGAAATATGTCTTACGAAAGTCTGATTACTTTTTTTTCTTCGACACAATATGACAATTACTTTCCCCTTACCTGGATTTCCATCTCAGTCGATTATTCTTTCTGGGGCGAAAATCCGTTCGGCTATCATCTTACAAATGTCCTGCTGCACGCTTCCGCTTCAGCGATATTCTTCCTGCTCTGCGGCAGAATATTCTCACTTTGTGGAATTGGCGGCAAAAAACTTCTTGCCCTTTCCCTATGGACATCTTTAATTTATTCCACACATCCCATGCGCGTTGAAACCGTTGCATGGATTTCCACAAGAGGTGATCTGCTTTGCTCTATATTCCTGCAATTATCATTTATTTATTACTTGAAGCATTCTTATTCCAACCCCCAAAGGACAAAAAAATATTTCCTGCTCTCATGCATTTTCTGCTTAATGTCTCTTTTTTGCAGGGCCTGGGCAATCACATTCCCAATAATTCTCCTGCTCTGTGATCTATGCTTCAACAGGTTCTTTGAATCCAAAAGACGGGCAGCGCTCGAAAAGATTCCATTCCTGATAATGTCCGCGATTTTCGCAGGTCTTGCGCTCTCCGCACGCATCAACGGAATGCCATCTATCTCAGAACTCAGCCTGCCATATAGGATAATTATCTCGTTTCGAAACTTCTCCTTTTACATATCAAAAACCTTGATCCCGTCAAACCTTTCCCCGCTGTATCCCTTGAGCAACTTCAATATTTTGACCCCGATTCCAATAGCATCCGCAATGATATCGTTTATGTTTTCCGCATTTTTGATTCTAAATTGGAAGAGATACAGGCTTCTCGCAACAGCATGGTTCTCCTATTTATTGCTCCTGCTGCCAGTCTCAGGATTAAGCCAAAGCGGGATTCAGATCGCCGCAGACAGGTATTCATACATATCAACTATGCCAGTTTTTGTGGTCATAGCCTTATTCCTGTTCAAGCTGGTCCATCTTGGACATGCCGCACCAGAACACACTTTTTATAGAAAAACCTTGTCCTCCTTCCTGCTCATTATGATACTGCTACCATTGTTGTTATTTCCCCAACTATCATACAAACAAAACTTCGTGTGGGTTAATGATTATTCCCTATGGACAAAAGTTATAGATAGCGGGAACGCTTCCGCAAACGCATACTACAACAGGGGAGTTTTCCTAGCAAGCAAATCGAGTGATTTGGTACAAGATAAAAGAAATCTGATGTTAAATATGGCGTTCGATGATTTCAGCCAAGCCATCAATCTTTCAAACCAAAATGAAAATGCTTTTCTAAACCGCGGGAAAGCCTCCACCGATCTTGGTAGGTTTAGCGAAGGAATAGAAGATTTCAACGTCGTGCTAAAAATGAAACCGAACCATCAGGGTGCACTTTCCAATAGGGCGCTCGCGTTCGAAAAAATTGGAAAATTCGAAGACGCGTTGCAAGATCTTTCAAAAATATTATCCTCCGGACCAGACCGGAACATACAACTTAGAATCGCAACCATATACGGCAAAACATCAAATTACGAAAAGGCTGAAAATGTCTTAAATGAAATCATATTCCACAATCCTTCTTTCGCCGAGGCTTATGTAAACAGGGGAGCAATACGCCTTATAAAAAAAGACATAGCGGGGGCAAAAGAAGATTTTATCCAGGCATTGATAATATCACCAAACATGAAGGAAGCCGAACAAAATCTTCTCGCAGCAAAAGAAATAGAAGCCAAATTAAATAAACCTCCAAAACCTTGAACTCATGAAGAGAAAAAAAATAATTAGAAAAATCGAGGTTTGTGCGCCGGCGGGCTCATGGGAATCTCTTGCAGCCGCAATAAAAGCCGGAGCAGATTCCATTTACTTCGGAGCCGGCAAACTCAACATGCGCTCTCATTCCTCCGCCAACTTCGCAAAAGATGACATTTTCAGAATCTCAGAAAAATGCCATCGCGCTGGAGTCTATTCATATCTCGCGCTAAATTCCATCATATACGATGAAGATATTGAAAATGCAGTCGCATTTTGCGATTGCGCAAAAAATGCGGGCATTTCAGCAGTGATAGTATCAGACTTTTCTATGTTGGAATACGCCAAAAGCATATCAATCCCGGCACATGTTTCTGTCCAAATGAATGTATCAAATTTCAAATCCCTTAAATCTCTTGCGAAATTCGCAGACGTGTTTGTTTTGGCCAGAGAACTCAATCTGAATCAAATCACAAAAATCGCAAAACTGATACACGAAGAAAAAATTATATCACCCTCAGGGCTTCCACCCAGAATAGAACTTTTCGTCCATGGCGCATTATGCATGGCAGTCTCAGGCACCTGTGGAATGAGCCTAGCAAGTTACGGCAAATCCGCATTTCGAGGCGAATGCTACCAGAACTGCCGAAGAAGATATCGTGTTTTTGATGATGAAACAGGACAAGAATATGTCTTGGACAACGGTTATGTGATGTCTCCAAAAGATCTCTGTTGCATAAGAATTCTTGATAGGATAATCGAATCGGGAGTTTCGATATTGAAGATAGAGGGTCGAGGACGTTCTCCGGATTATGTATATGAAACCGCTAAGACCTATTGCGAAGCAAGAGATATGGTCCTTGAGGGCAGGTTCAAGGACGACCTCGCAAAAGAACTCGAGAAACGCTTGGAATCGGTATTCAATAGAGGATTCTGGAAGGGTGGATATTATCTCGGAGATCGCAGTGGAGAATGGAGCGGCATCTCCGGGGGAAGAAACGAAAAGAAAAAAATTTTTGCAGGAAGAGTCACCAACTATTTCCAAAAAGCGAAATGCGCGGAGCTGTCCTTGGAGGCGGAAGGTATAAATCTTGAAGATGAATTGCTCGCAACTGGAGCGACAACCGGCGTGCTTAAGTTTAAAGTATCAAGCCTAAAGAGCAACAGGCTCTCAGTAAAATCTGCAAAAAAAGGAACAGTAGTCACATTAACAATCCCAGAAAAAGTCCGCAGAGGCGATAAAGTCTACGTTCTTAGGGGCTAAAAGCAAAAACTCCTAGATAGAAAAGCTGTGTAAAAAGAAACTCGACCAGCTTATTTCAAGAAGCCAGCACGACATATCTATGGGTTAAGAATTTCCAAACAGTTCTTTGAGCAGACATGAAAGAGGAACTGGATCAGTTATCTTTCTTCGGCACACATCGGACTGAAACATCGTAAAAAATGCCGAACTCGAAAAGTTGTGATCAACCACTCTTATTGGCAGCATAGGATCAGATTTTGGAAACTCCTTAGATATCGCCCCAACAGAAAGCGCTGAACAGATCAAATGCCTCATGCCCTCCTCAAATGAGAAATTCAGACATGGTCTAGACATAAAATGCATAGATGATATTCGCCCAGAAAAATAAGATCTCAAAAGATCAGATATCCCATTACACGAATCAGGCTTCGCAACATCGTTTTCAAATTTAAGCAGCCTATTGCCAAGGGAATCCAGCCTAGTTGCTCCCAAACAAAAGGCGGCTACGTGAAAAGCGCGAACTATCCTTTTGAAAACAGAAGGACTGATAAGATAGTCCTCATCCCTTCGGACAAAGCCCGTAAGCAATTGTCTGAAAAAAAAATTTGTCGGCAGATCAGGATTTGGCGAAATCTTTACTGTCTCTTCCAGACGAGAAATATTTCTCTCGTAAATTGAAACAGACTTCTCCACAAAAGATACATCTGCCTTCAATAGGTCTCCACAATTTTCCTTGCGCGAATAAAATTGAAGCATTTCGGCGCAGGCTAGTATTTTTGCGGAAATAGAACCTTTGCCGTGCTCAATTATCCTCCTGTATCCATCGGCAATAAATCTCATTCTCCTTGTATCAAGAATAAGCTTATCTGAATACTTATTTGCCGATACTGGAGAAGAATTGCGTATTTCCTTTTCGAAAGCGGAACTTTCTAATTTGATTTTTTTTTGATCTTTCCGATCTAAGACGGGAAAACCCGTCCCCCAACAATCCATCCGGCAGTAAAAAGACGTAATCCCATCATCCCATTTGCAAAATTCAAATGGATACAACCTGCATCCAAGAGGTTTGGAACCCTCTCCTTTCGTCTTGTGTATGACGCAAAGATTGCTTTCATCAAGAAATACGCAGTTCCCATCAAATTTCTTTCGGAGTACAATTGGGGAAGATATGCCTTTTTGAAAAATTTCTTTTCCCGAACAAGCCCCTTGAAGATCGCTTTTCTCCTCTGCTGATACAGGAATCTCCCAAGGACCACAACATTCCGCGCAACATATACAATCGTATCTCACTTCTGGAAGGGAAATAAGTCCGATAGACTTTTTACGGCTCATCTTCAGACTTTGGGCTTTGCGGAAATCCTTATTATCTTGGTTCCGCTTATGTATTCGGGAAGACTACGCTTATCAGGATTCAAATACACCACGAGAGGAGAGCTCACACCGAGCATGACCATACACAACGTATAAAAATACGCCCTTCCAAGCAATACTTCTCCAACATCTGACGACACTATCATTATACCCCAGAACCACATGCCAAAAGTCTGCGCATACACTCCCAAAGTCGCAGCGTAATAAATCACGACTCCAACAAAGAATGCAAAAAACATTAAAATGAATGCCGAGTTTACATCGAAACCAGCTTTCATAGACATGGCAAAAATCAGGGAGAGAATTAATGCGTAAAAAAGTATTATTATTAAGTCAAAAAGGAAAGCTCCAATTCTTAAAGAAAGTGAAGCTGGATTTGGTATGTAAGTATTTCTGAAAGCTGTGCTCTTAGGTTCCTCGGCCTTTTTGCTCTTAAAAATACCCCTCAAAAACTCCATACCATGCTCAAAAGGACTTTTCTGCTCTTCCACTTTCTCTTCCTGCTTATCAAAAGCTTCTTTCAGGAAGTCGAGATCCGAGGCCCGATTCCATTTCTTCATCATCATGTTACGCACTTGGGTATGTGGAAGAACCCTTCCGCCTTCAACCCACTTACGCAGGGTTTCGGCATCAACCGGTCCATATTCTTTGCCGTCATCAGCAAATATTATGTATTTCATAGGTCAACTCCTTGTGGAAGCGGAAAAACGAATCATTGCTTAAATCTAAATGCCCATATCAAAAAAGCAACCTTAACACCTATCTAGCCAACAAAGAACTCAAACAATAATTCGTCCTCGCCTTATCCTTTATAGATCTACTCTGCGGACCAGTTATCTCGAAGATAATCAATGAACTTCAGGCAAATCTCATCAGTCACATTGGTAGGAATGTGATTACCCACCGCAAACATATGGCCAGGAATACCGCGAGCAATTGCGAGAGTCGCATCTATTTCAGCCTTCACCTGTT
>CAZXAC010000022.1:0-19405 GCA_964638335.1 uncultured Lentisphaera sp.
AGCGGCAGAATTCCGCCTCACAGTTCTGCATCTGAATATTTCGCAATCTTTACCCCGCCTAGCGGGGTTTACTACCTCTTTGAACGCAACTCAGTATAACCTATTTTTTGCGGTTCAATTAGCAGATTATCTGATTTATCAATGTCGAGATAGCTGTGGAATTCTCTAAATATACATTTCAATTCAGCTGATTGAACCCACGAGAGCTTGGACGTTAGCGTATCATGAAAGGGATTGAAGAATATTTTCTATTTCATCGTCCGAGTAAGAGCATGGGTTGCGTTCCATGCTTCTGCTTCTGCAATTCTTTATAATGAACGGAAAGTCTTTACTCGACATTCCATATCTTGCGAAATTCGCTGGAATTCCCAAGCTGTCGCAGATTTTTTCAATATAGTCGAGAAATTCTGTAGAGCTATTTAGACCACAAACTTTTGCTGCTTCATCATAAAGTGAAGGAATTTTCTCCAGATTGCTTCTGAAAACCTTCCTCATAAGTATCGCGCAAGCCCTTCCATGGGGGATGTCGAATTTTATTCCTACAGGATGAGCCAGACCATGCACTGCCCCGAGTCCGGTTTGAGAAAAGGACATTGCTGAAAGCATGCTTCCTTCGGCTACCGCGATTTTCGCATCATTATCTCCGGCAACGGCTTTTTGCAGGTTGTCTAGTATAAGGCATACTGATTTCAGTGCCAAGGCCCGGCTGGGATTGTTGGATTCGGGGCAAACCAAAGACTCTATTGCCTGAACAAGCGCATCCATTCCGCTGTTTGTTGCGAGCGTAGGAGGGCATAAGAAAGTCAGTTCCGGATCTATGATTGCGACATCGGGAATTAGATGCTCGCTTCTGATTGATTTTTTTGTGAGAGTTTTTTTGTCCGATAAGACGGCATTTTCGGTAAGTTCGGTTCCGGTTCCTGCGGTGGTCGGAGCGGCTATGAAAGTGATCCCTTTGCTTTTTATTTTCGATGAACCGTGAAAGTAATCAGCGACCTGGCCTCCTGTAGGGATGATTCCTGCGGCTGCCTTTGTGGCGTCGAGCACAGATCCTCCCCCAATTCCGATCAAAATATTTGCATTTTCTTTTCTTCCTATATCCACTATTTTGTCGACAGATTCCAATGGAGCTTCTTCTCCGACCTCGCCGCAAAGGATTATAAAGTTTGATCCGGATAAAATTTTGTTTAGTCTGTCTCTGAGTCCGTTTTTTTCAGAACTTTTGCCTATTACAAAAAGAGTCTTTTCGTTTTTTATGATTCCTGGAAGAGTTGATATTGCACCGCACGCGAAGATTATTTTCGTAGGATATTTGAGTTGATAATTTCTTTCGCAACTTTTCATATGTCGATCTATTTTATATTGACTTGTTGTGATAAAAAGCGTTTCTCTATAAGTTGGGGGCAGTATCATCAAGAGAAATTATTTTTATGGCATCTTCAGCGGCTCGTGATTCGGCTCCCTTTCTGCTGTTTGCGCTTGCGCTTGCTATTTTTTTACCATTTATCCAAACTGAAACTGAGCATGTTTTGTTGTGGTCTGGTCCGTCATAACTTTCGATTCTGTATTCAGGCTTTGTGGAGAATTTTGATTGGGTCAATTCCTGGAGAAAACCCTTTGGATTGAAATTTGTGACGATCTCTTGAGTAGAAGGATAAAAATATTCAATAAGCGGTATTATGAAATTCCCCGCAGCGGTCATTCCTCCGTCGAGAAATATTGCTCCACATAGTGCCTCGAAGGCGTCGCATAGGGTTGATTCGCGTTTATGACCATCGTTCTTTATCTCGCCCCTTCCCATTTTTATGAAGTTATCCAGATGAATATGATTTGCGAAATTCGCAAGGGTTGATCTTTGCGCCAAGAATGATCGCATCTTGGTAAGTTCTCCCTCGTTGATATTGGGATGTTTTTTAAAAAGATGCACAGTTGTGACCATTTGTATTACTGAATCTCCGAGGAATTCAAGTCTCTGATTGTCGTAAGTTAGGGCGTTTTCTGCCGAATATGAAGCGTGGGTCATAGCCTCCCTTAAGAGAGGAAGATTTTTAAACTGGTATCCTATCTCTTCAATTCCAGGCAAATTTTCATCTTGCATTTATTCAACTCGCTTTTAACAGGACGGTTTGAAATCGTGTATCTGAAGTTGGGGGGATATTTTCCCTCTGAAGTTGTTAAGTTGGGGTGTCGCGGCTACGTCAAACATCTCGATTCCCTGCAATTCATCTGTACCGCAGTGAAACGCGATGAAGGGAAGTTCTCGGTTCTTTTCGTCGAATAGGATTCCTCTGCTATGTATATTTGCGGCTGGCATCACCTGTTTAATTTTGAGCCTATTTATTCTGTATGAAGGGCTGTTGTTGCCGTATCCAAATGGTTCAAGGCGGGGAATTTCCTTGAAAAATTCCTCATTCATATCCGATAGGTCCACGATTCCATCTATATTGATTTTTGGTTTTCGTGAGTAATCCGTACTGCGTTTTTTTACCGATTCTTCGAAATGCTCGCGAAATTCGCAAAGTTTTGATGTTTTTATTGCGAGACCGGCGGCCATAGCATGTCCGCCATATCTTTCTAGCATTGAGGATGATTCTGAAAGAAGCTCGAGTATGTTCATGTTGTCAACACTTCTCGCGGATCCGTGGGCGATATCCCCTTTCACGCTGAAAATTATGGTGGGTCTGGAAAATTCCTTTGATATTTTTGACGCGACAATTCCTATTACGCCAAGATTCCAATCTTCTCCGTGGACAACTATTGAAGCGGCGGAATCAACATCCTTTATCTTTTCAATTTCAGCCTGAACTTGGCGGGAAATTTCGCCCTCCTTCTCCTGTCTTCTTATATTAAGTTGATTTATTTCTTCAGCGAAACGGACCGCAGAAATACGATCTCTCTCAACTAACATCTTAAATGCGATTATCGCATTCTCCAATCTCCCTGCGGCGTTGAGTCTGGGCGATAGGCTGTAGGTGATATCGGAAGATCTAACCTCATCAAATATTTTTGACGCTTCGCATAATGCGTTTATTCCGGGTCTTATTTGTTCCGATAACCTTTTGAGGCCTCTGCTCACCATTATCCTGTTTTCACCTATCAAAGGGACAAGATCAGCGACCGTACCAAGGGCAACTAAATCGAAATCCTTGCGAAGATCATATTCATTTCCGCAAAAAGATTTTTTCCTCCCCATTTTTATAAACCCGTGAGCAAGCTTGAATGCCACGCCGACTCCAGCGAGAATATGCAGATTTTTGAGAGAAGGATGTAATTTCGGGTTGACTATCGACAGTGCCCGTGGGAGAGTTTCTGACGGTTCGTGATGATCGCTGATTATCACGTCAATTCTTTTTTCAGCGGCAAGATTTACAGCGTCATGAGCTGAAATTCCGCAGTCAACTGTAATTATCAGCGAACATGAACTTTCTGCGAGAGCCTTTCCAAGCGTTTCGGCGGTCATGCCATATCCGTCGTCAAAACGGTGAGGCAGGAAGCATGAGACATTTGCGCCATTTTCCCTTAGAACTCCATACAAAAGGGCACTGGATGTAACTCCATCGGTATCGTAATCTCCGAATATTAGTATATGCTCTTTGTTTTTTATCGCATTCCAAATTCTCTCGGCGGCTTTTTCGACTCCCGGAAGCACAAAAGGGTCACCAAGCATGGATATGCTCGGGTTAAAGTATGCGTTGATTTCATCTGGCGATTTGATGCCTTTTGCGGCGAGATAAACGGCTATAGCCCTTGGACAAGTCCCAGCCTTCATTATTTTTTCTATTTCGCCGTCCGATGTATCAGCAAAGTTCCATATGTATTTTCCAATCATTCCCAGTATTTTTTTTCGGTAAATGTAATGGTTGAATACAATTATTTCAAGTAAATTTAAATACATAATACGTAATATTTTAAGACTTGTGCGAATCATTACTTTTATTTCATGAAATCATTGCTATCTTTAACCCCCTTAACTTCACAGTCAACGAAAATGAGGTCTATGCCTTATGAAGAAAAAAATTTGCGGATTAATTTTAGGCTTGTTAACGTGTTTCATCCTTGCATCGTGTGCAACAAAGATTGACAACAATCACAAGACTCTGATTGACCTGATAACATATTTCGACAACAATGGGTTGAAGGCCGACAAGATATATCCTGCTTTATCCGATATGATAAAGGCTGATTCTGGTGCCGTGCTCATGTTGGAAGGGCAGGTGTTCGAAGTGTACAAGTACAATCTGAACAATCCTATTCAGAAGGCAAGATATGACAAGATCAAGGAGAGCAATCATGTGTTGATATTGGGATTCAACCACAGGGTTGTATTAAATGGTTCTTTCATGTTGTTGAATTATCAAGGGCATCCGAAAGAAGCACAGATAGTGGAAACTTTTGAAAAATTCAAATAAAACGTAATCCCGTTTGACAAAGACCTCTTTCCTGCTATCTTTCGCTTGCTCTGTTGGAAATACGCAAGTTCTATCAACGAAAAATTTTAACATTATTAACTGTAACATCAAACTAAAAAAGGACGGAATCATGGGAAAAAAAGACAAGTCTAAGGGCGAGAAGTACGTCTACTTGTTCAGCAAGAACAAAGTTGACGGAAATGCCGGAATGAAGGAACTACTCGGGGGAAAGGGCGCGAATTTGGCAGAGATGGCGAAGCTTGGTCTTCCGGTTCCAGCTGGCTTCACAATCACAACTGAATGCTGTACGGAGTTTTTCAAGAGGGGAATGAAATATCCCAAAGAGCTTGAAAAGCAGGTTGAGAAGGCCCTCGAAAAGGTCGAAGATGAAATGGGAATGGTATTTGGAGATCCTCAGAATCCTCTATTGGTTTCATGCCGTTCTGGAGCTCGGAGTTCGATGCCCGGAATGATGGAAACGGTTCTGAACGTGGGGCTGTGCCCGAGGACCATCCCCGGTCTCGTGGCTAAGACGAAGAACGAAAGGTTCGTTTACGATGCCTACCGCAGACTTATAATGATGTACTCTGATGTTGTGATGGAAAAGGCTGAAGGCATCGAGGCCGCTGATGGGAAAGGCATACGCAAACAGCTTGATGAGATGCTTGACCATGTCAAACATTCCAAAGGATACAAGGCCGACACAGACCTAACGGTCGAGGATCTGAAAAATCTCTGCGAAACCTTTAAGAAAAGGGTGAAGGAAGTTCTCGGAAAGAATTTTCCTGATGATCCGATGGAACAGCTCTGGGGTGGAATTGGCGCGGTATTCAAGAGTTGGAACGGGAAAAGGGCTATATCATATCGCAGGATCGAAGGAATTCCTCACGAATGGGGTACGGCGGTAAACGTCCAGAGCATGGTATTCGGAAACATGGGAGAAAATTCAGCAACCGGTGTTGCTTTCAGCAGAAATCCGGCCACCGGAGAAAACAAATTTTACGGTGAATGGCTGATCAATGCTCAAGGTGAGGACGTCGTTGCCGGAATTAGAACGCCCAATCCTCTCAATGAGGCGACAAAAAATGATCAGAACAGACATCTTGAGTCTCTTCAAAAGGCGATGCCAAAGGTTTACAAGGAACTGCATGATATCCGTGACCATCTGGAAGAGCATTACAAGGACATGCAGGACATCGAGTTTACAATTCAGGAAGGCAAACTTTATATGCTTCAGTGCAGGGTTGGAAAGAGAACCGGTACGGCGGCATTAAACATCGCAATGGATATGCTGAAGGAGAATTTGATTTCCAAAGAGGAAGTCACCATGAGGGTTTCTCCGGCTCAGCTTGATGAACTTCTCCACCCGATACTTGATCCAAAGGCCGAATCGCAGGCGAAAGTTGTCACAAAGGGACTTCCGGCCGGGCCTGGTGGAGCGGTAGGCAAGATCGTATTTTCATCTGATGACGCGGTTGCTGCCGCCAAGAAAGGCGTGAAGGTAATACTTGTCCGCGAAGAAACAAATCCTGAAGATGTGGAAGGTATGCGCGCGGCACAGGGAATTCTCACTGCTCGCGGCGGGATGACATCACATGCCGCACTGGTCTGTAGAGGCTGGGGCAAATGCTGTATCGTTGGAGCGGCTGACATAAAGATTGATCTTTCCTCCAAGAAGATGAATGTGGCTGGAAAATCCTTCTCAGAAGGCGATATGATATCGCTCAACGGTACAAGAGGGATAGTTTACGAAGGTGCTGTAAACACAATAGAAGCTTCGGAAAATCCATCATTCAAAAAATTCATGGAAATAGCCAACAAGTTCCGTACAATGGGCGTCAGAACCAATGCTGACACGCCCGAAGACGCCAGAAAGGCGCGCGAATTCGGAGCGGAAGGCATAGGGTTGTTCAGAACAGAGCATATGTTTTACGGAGTGGGAAGCGAAAAACCTCTCTTCTATCTCAGAAAGATGATACTAAGTTCCAATGTGACGGAAAGAAAGAAAGCCCTGTCAGAGCTGTTTCCATTCGTAAAGAAAGATATCAAGGACACTTTGAAAGCGATGGAAGGCATGCCTGTAACAATAAGGTTGCTTGATCCACCCCTTCATGAATTTGTCCCGCAGGCGGCCGAAAGACAGAAAGAGCTTGCGCAAGATCTCGGAATCAGCATTGAAGATGTAAAGAAACGCGGAGAAAGTTTGCATGAGACCAATCCGATGATGGGACATCGCGGAGTAAGGCTCGGAGTAAGCTATCCTGAAATAAGCGAAATGCAGATCAGGGCGATTCTTGAAGCCGGAGCTGAATTACAGAAAGAGGGCATCAAGTGCACGCCAGAGATAATGGTTCCGGTTACCTGCGATGTGAGTGAACTTAAGAATCAAAAACAGATCGTTGATGAAATCGCTGAAGAAGTCAAAAACAAGTTTGGTCTCAAGAAAATTGACTTCCTATACGGCACCATGATAGAAATACCAAGGGCTGCGATTCTCGCGGGAAAAATGGCTGAAGAAGCCGAATTCTTCTCCTTCGGAACAAATGACCTCACTCAGATGAGCTTTGGTTTCAGCAGGGATGATGTCGGCGGTTTCATGCAAGACTACCTTGACAAAAGGATACTCCACAATGATCCGTTCCAGATCCTAGACAGGGATGGAGTTGGATTCCTAGTATCACATGCCGTGAAGGAAGGACGCAAGACAAAGCCCAAACTTAAGATAGGCATATGCGGGGAACACGGCGGAGAACCAAATTCCGTAGAGTTCTGTTACAAGAATGATTTCAACTACGTTTCGTGCAGTCCGTTCCGAGTTCCGATTGCGATTCTCGCATCAGCTCAGGCGGCGATAAAAGCGAACCGCAAGAAGAAATCAAAGAAGTAAAAGCTAAACTGTCGCAAAGATCAAAACTAAAAGCGGGGATTTCCATCCCCGCTTTTTTTGTATAAGAATTGGCGCGACGGATCTTGTTTTTGTGAAAACAAAAAGGATCAGGGGACAATACTTTGAGTTATTTGGTGTCCTTCTATTCCTTTGCCGTCTTATCATTTTTATTTGCGTAATACTCCATGAGCATTACGCAGGCAAATCCGACGATAAAAAGGATTACAACAAAAAAGAACGACGCATCGAAATTTTGGGGGATAAGATTTTTTTGTACTAAAGGAGTTATTTTGGCTCCGGAGTTTCTTATTTGTTCAATTGTCTCGGTTGTTGCGGGGGGAATGCTTATTCTCCGAACTTCTTTGCCGAGTTTTGCCGAGAATACCACAGTTTCCTGCCACGGCCATAGACGCCACATTGAGCCTACCATAAAACCTATAAGCGTTGAAACGGTCACGTCATGCCATCTTTTGAAAAGCCAATTCAGGCAATGCGAAAAAGCTCCTAAGCCTATGGCAGAGCCAAGCCCCATCCAGAAACATGTGAGAAAGGCTTCAATGCTGAAATTCAAACGGCTCATGTCGCTTATGGCCCCCCAGACATATTTATACTGTCCCATTACAAGCAAGAGGAATGAGCCCGATATTCCGGGGAGTATCATCGCAATTATTACCACGATTCCGGAAAGGAATGATATCCACCACAGATTCGGGGTTTCGCAAGGGATCATCGTGACGATAAAATACGCTACCACAGTCCCTATCAGCAGAGCCGCAAAACATGTATAGTCCCATTTCTTTACCATCTTCAACACGGTTAATATTGATCCGGCGATCATGCCCAGAAATGCGGCGAATGTGAAGGATTCGTGCTCAACTAGAAGCCAGGTTACCAGCTTGGCGACCGTGGCAAAAGCGAAAAGAGTTCCTACTGCTATCGCCAGAAGAAAAGCCCAAGGCATTTCTAAATATAGCTCCTTGACTTTCAGTGTTAAAACTTTTTTTATTGTTGAAACGGATGCGAATGCCCTTATGGATGATATGAGTTCTTCATATATCCCGGAAATAAATGCTATTGTCCCGCCAGATACGCCCGGTATTACATTTGCGACTCCCATCGCAAATCCTACAAAAGATAATTTAAGGTAGTCATAAAAGGATCTGCTCTTGCCTAATGATTTCTCTGCGGAAGACATATATCACCCGTTTTTAATATTTTTGAATATAAACTTAGTTTGAAGTTTTTTTATCTGATTTTTTTTGAGATCTTCCAAAGAATATAAACAATGTTATCCCAATCGGCACTATCATAATTCCAATGAATTGTGCCGGAGTCAGAGAATTTAAAACAAAGTTCTTATGGTCGCCTCTGAAAATCTCTACAAATATTCTAAGCGCTCCATAAAGCACCAAATAAAGTGATGCGATTTGACCTTTTTTGAGCCGACCCATGAGATTAAAAAGCAAGACGAATATTATTATGTTTCCAATTGCTTCATATAGTTGAGTCGGATGAATTTTCACAGATGATCCATAGAAAAAGTATGGATCAAAGCCTTCTGGATAAGACACTGCCCACGGAAGATCTGTTTTTTTCCCGAAACAACATCCGTTCAGAAAACAGCCTATCCTTCCGAAGAAATGAGTAATCGCTATAGAAGGAGCGCAAATATCCAGCACGCTCACGAAAGACAATTTGTTCCTGCGGCAGAATACGTATATCGCTATGATGCTCAGCATAAAACCGCCGTAGAAGACCAAGCCCCCATGGTGGATTTTTATGATTTCTATCGGGTTGTCCTTAAAGAGATGCCAAAATTGGATTACGTAAAATAGACGAGCGCCCAATATCCCCGTAATCATGCCGTACAAGAGAAGATCATAGGATTGGTCGTCGTTCATATCAGCATTTTTCTTGAGGCGACGTATTGACATCAATCCAGCCAACGCGCCAATACCAGCCATGAGGCCATACCAAGTTATAGTAAGTGGTCCCCAATGAAGGAATATTCTAGACATTATTTCGATTCTCCCTTATCATGTCTCAACGCGAGAGGAAAATTCACGGCGCTCAATTTAACGCATAAACTACAATAGAGCAAAGAGCGGTAGCGATTTTTTTACTATTCCAGACATACCTTAAGCGCCCTATTTGACAAAATCATTTTGGCCTGGCTTGTGCCAGTTTAGGGGACTTGCTCGAGCTTCCGAGAGGGTAGAAAATCGTACGAAATATGCGAGCAAAATATTTATTTACTAATTTGCGAAATTCGCAATCAGCTCTGATTATAAAAAAAACGGGTTGCGGTCCTGAATCATTTTCATTTGTTAAAAAACAATTGTCTCCTGTTTTTTTTCTCATCACGATATAAAATATATCTTTCGGATCCAAAAAAAAAGACCGGAGGTAAAAAGTGCCCACATATAAAAATATTAAAATACCGTCTTCGGGAAAGAAAATTACAGCGCATAAAGACGGAAGTCTTGACGTTCCCGACAACCCGATTCTAGGTTTTATAGAGGGGGACGGGATAGGGGCCGACATAACGAAAGCGAGCATGCTGATATGGAATTCCGCAGTGGAAAAGGCTTACGATGGGAAACGCAAGGTTGCTTGGATGGAGTTGTACGCTGGAGAAAAGGCAAACCAAGTTTATGGAGAAAATGTATGGTTACCTCAGGAGACTCTTGATGCCATACAGGAATTTCTGATTGCCATCAAGGGACCTCTTACCACTCCGGTGGGAGGAGGGATTCGTTCATTGAACGTCGCCCTCAGACAAAAACTTGACCTCTACGTCTGCCTCAGACCTGTCAGGTACTTCAAAGGCGTTCCTTCTCCAGTCAAGCATCCGGAAAAGACGGACATGGTTGTATTCAGAGAGAATTCCGAAGACATATATGCCGGAATAGAATGGAAAGCCGGAAGCCCTGAGGCAGATAAAGTCATATCATTTTTGAAAGAACAGATGAAAGTAAAGAACATACGTTTCCAGGAAAATTGTGGAATAGGCATAAAGCCCATATCCAAAGAGGGTACCGAAAGGATAATGAGGGCGGCGATGAACTATGCGATTGCACAGAAAAGACGAAACGTGACAATAGTCCACAAGGGGAACATAATGAAGTTTACCGAAGGGGCTTTCAAAGATTGGGCCTATGGGCTTGTCCGGAAAGAATTCTCTGATAAGGCCGTCGCAGCTGATGATTGCGGATGGCGAGCACCCGAAGGGAAAATTCTTGTAAAGGACTGCATATGCGATGCGTTCCTGCAGCAGATCCTTACGCGACCCGATGAATACGATGTGATTGTAACCATGAATCTGAATGGAGATTACGCGTCTGACGCACTCGCGGCGTGTGTAGGAGGAATAGGGATAGCTCCGGGAGCAAACATCAACTACGTAAGTGGTCACGCCGTATTTGAAGCCACTCACGGGACCGCGCCGAAATATGCGGGTCAAGATAAGGTCAATCCGTCGTCCCTTGTTCTTTCAGGTGAGATGATGTTTCGTCACATTGGCTGGGGAGAAGCCGCCGACTTGATGGTAAAAGGTTTGGAAGCAGCAATATCTGACAAGATTGTGACTTATGATTTTGCGCGGCTTATGAGCGGAGCGAAAGAGGTTTCGTGTTCGGGGTTTGCAAAAGCTGTTATAGAAAGAATGTGATATGTTTGGGACTGTAATATTCAAATTTTAATAATATCGGAAACATGTTTAAGCAGAAACAGATTATCACGGCCATAGACATAGGTAGTTCTAAAATATGTGTAGCGATAGGAGAATGCGACTCCAGCAACGGGAGCTTCAAGAACTTGGGAGTTGGAGAAAGCGATAGCGGAGATTTCGTTAGAAAAGGGGAGATAAGGGATGTCGAAGAAGTCTCCAGGAGGCTTGAATCCGCAATAATTGAGGCTGAGGCTTCCTCCAATAAAGAGGTGGATCCAGAGAATATCTTTTATTCCGTAACCGGGGGGCACATACGTTCGCAGAGGGGATGTGGTTCTGTTTCAATAATGAACCACGACAGAAAAGTCTGGGAAGGCGATGCTATAGAGGCAAGGAAGAATTCCCACCAGATTCAGATGCCGGTGGACTGTACTAATATAAACCACGTAAATGCGGACTTCCTCTTGGATGGAAGCAGAAGGGTTCAGAATCCCATAGGTCAGACCGCAGGTAGGCTTGAAGCTTTGTCTTATTGCATATACGGAAATATCTCAGCTATAAACAATTACAAAAGTCCAATAGAAGCTTGCGGATATTTAAGCAATAAACAAAGACCCATTTTCAGTGGTCTTGCTTCGTCGTTATCGGTTTTTAGCAATGAAGATCTGGATCATGGATGTCTTTTGTTGGATATAGGGGCCGGAACGAGTGAATATGCGTTGTTCCATGGATCCGGATGCTTCCATTGTGGTGCGATACAGATAGGCTGCGATCACGTTGCGAACGACCTTTCCATAGGGCTTGACCTTCCAATTTCAAGGACAAGGAAGATACTGTTGGAAAATTTCTCTTCCGATGATTTTACACGTGAATCCAGTATAAGCATAGACGGTAGTGCCGGAATCAGAAAGATCCCGACTTCGTCAGTGGAAAAAATTGCCGAAATGAGAATTAACGAGATATTTGAGGTGGTATCGGCGAATTTGAAAGGAAGCAATTTAAAGACTCATTTGGCGAGAGGTGTTGTTATATGCGGAGGCGGAGCCAAATTCCAATCTCTGATAAAATGCGCCGAAAAATTTTTCGACACTACTGTAAGGGTTGGAGTTCCAAGGGACATTAACGGGGCAGTATCCAAGCTGAACGATCCGAGATATGCGTGCGTTAGCGGGATACTGAAATACGGCGCGATGCTCAGATCTAGTGGAACTGGGAATGACGGAGTAATATCATTTTTTGATAAAAATCTTTGGTCCATGATATCAAGCTTCTGGAGAATGACACGTGACTCTATCAAATTCTGAAAATAAAAATCTTTTTCATGATTCCACCAGCCCAATAGCGATATTGGGAATAGGGGGGGGCGGAGTAAAAATTATTTCAGCTTTTAATAAGCTGAACTCATCTAAACTTGGGATAAAGCTTGGAGTTCTCGACTTCGATCTGCAGTCTCTTTCATCTTTCGATGGAACAAATAAAATATCTTCCACTCTCCCATCTCCGCATTCAACCATGGGTGCCGGGGGCGACATAATAGTTGGAGAGAGAATGATAGCTACCGTCAGGAAGGAAATTGCTGAATTCATTTCGGGCTCATCTATGCTGATTGGTGTTTGTGGTATGGGTGGAGGTACTGGAACTGCGGGATCTTCCATAGTGGCGAGGGTTTCTAAAAAGCTCGGAGTTCCTTCGATTTTCGTCCTTACAATGCCGTTCAGTTTCGAAGGACATCAAAGGATGCAGACTGCAGACAAAGGACTGGAGAATCTACTTTCAGATACGGATGTTGCGATACCGATTCACAACGACATACTTTACTCAATGATGCCATCTGAAACTTCAATGCAGGAAGCCTTCCTTAAAGCCGACGCTGAACTTGCCGGAGCCGTGGAAAGCCTTGCTCAACTTGTGACCGCAAAATCATATCTTTCTGGTACTTTTGCTGATTTTAAGAAGATTCTCGGAAGAAGAAAAACTTCATGCTCAATAGGCGCCGGAGAAGCTCTTGAAGAAGAGGGAAAGGATTTCTGCAATCTCGCGGTGGAAAGACTTATTAGCGCTCCTTTGCTGGGTGGAATTGTCGAGTTGAAGAAAGCCGACGCCGCCGCAATAATTCTTTCGGGTGGAAAAGATCTCAGCATAGGAGCAATGAAAAAGACCTTTGAAAAAACTAAGGCTTTACTTGGAGACAACACCGAAATTACCTGTTCCACCACTATATCAGAAAATATGTCAGGAAAAATAAGAATAGCGATTCTTGCGACAAGATATGACAGGAGTCATGAGACAAATTCCGAAAAAGATAAAGAACAGGATGAACTCATCAAAAGGTACACTCAGGATGAACTGCCACTTATGACTCTAAAAAAAGGCATATTTACCAACTCCTCAGATAATTTCTTCAACAACCAAGACCTCGACATTCCGACCTTTCAAAGAAAGGGTGTCATAGTAGACACCGGAAAGTAATGTCACCTATGAAATCGAAGATTATATTTTCCAAAATCATCCCAATTTTGCTTTTCTGTGTTATTTCTTTAGCATCCTGCGGTAGAGGGGCCAACACGGTCCCTTCCGTACGCTTCGATAGGACTACCGCATTTGAAAACATGACAGAGATTGCCGAGATCGGACAACGCCACAGTGGTAGCGAAGGAGCGTTGAGTACGGTTGAATTAATAGAGAAAAAACTTACCGAGTATGGAGTTCCACATTTCAGGGATGAATGGTACGAGGACACTGCATATGGAAAAATATTATTTAGAAACGTGGTGGCCCAAATCAAAGTTCCCGGCAAGAATAACTTAATACTGCTTGGGACTCATTATGATACAAAAAAGCTCGAGAATTGCCCAGGATTCCAAGGCGCCAATGACGGAGCGTCGGGAGTTGCGATTCTGCTTGAGTGTTCAAGGATTCTCTTGGAATCGAGGGCGAAATTGAAGAAGAATCTTGAAATCGTATTTTTCGACGGTGAAGAATGTATGTTTTCATATTCAGAAAAAGACGGACTCCACGGAAGCAAAAGACATTTGAGGAAACTTATCGAGAGGGGAGAAAAATGTGATGCCGTAATAATAACTGATATGTTGGCAGATGCTGATCTCGATGCAATTATACCATCTGAGTCTGACAGCAAACTTGCTGCAATCTTATTAAAAACTGCCTCAGAACTCGGAGTTTCGAAGCATTTTAGACAGAAAAATATTAACATGGTAGATGATCACTGTCCATTCCTCGAAGTTGGAATACCGTCCTTGCTTTTGATTGACTTCAATTATGGGCCAAATAGTATATTTTGGCATAGCTCGGGAGATAGGCTTGAAAATGTTTCCGAACAAAGTCTCGGGATCTCTGGGGAACTGTTATATCATTTTGTGATAAAAATCACGTCAAATTGACATTTTTTTCATATTTTTTTATTGTTTCCCTTGCTAATTTGGACTTGGCTACTACCGTACTTTACAAAAGTCTAGGGACTTTTATTGTCTTAGAATAAAATAAAAGGGAGAGGGGAAAATGATGATATTTGGATTTGGTCTCGACGCAATAATAATGGTCGTAATCATGGTAATTGCCTTGATAGGCATGATAATTGCGGCAAAAAAACAGGAATTGTATCCAGCCGCAAAACCGATTGCCATAGTTTGTATCGTTGTGATAATCGCATGCGCCGTCGGAGTATTATTCAGGACTGGTATGTTTGGCGAAGACAAGATGAATAAAAAGATTATTGACAGAGAAACTAAGTATCTTCATTCGTCTGCCCATATTGCTGGTAAATACATAGCGGACAAGTTTCCGGGTTCAAAGATACTGTTGCTTGTAGATGATAATCCTGAGAATAAAGAACAGGCGGTTTTGCTTAAAGTTTTCAAGGATGCTTTGGGGCAAAAGGCTGAAATATTGGGGACAGACTGTCCAAGGTCTATACCAGTTGTGACAGTGGCGGAAGGGGAAGAAACAGCGGTGGCGACAACAACTGCTGGAGCGGCGGCGGGATCAGATCCTTTGGCGGTTACTCATTCGGCAGACGATGCTCCGACAATACAGGACATCATGACTGCCGAAACGGTCAACTATACCGTCGCAAAATATCCCGATATAAACATGATTGTTTCTTTTATAGGACTTCCCTACGATCTTGAGCATATGAACATATGGTACGAGGAGGATCCTGAAAAAAGGATCAAGGTTGCTTTAATAGGAGGGAATATTTTCAGAACGAAAAGTGCCATAGCTTCAGGACTGATTGTTATGGCGGTTAATTACAAACCTGACTTGAAATTCGACACATCTGGATCTGCTCCAGAAGATCCCCAGGAAGCGTTCGACAAAAGATATGTAATGATTACGCCGGAAAACATAAACGAGTTTTCTGAAAAATATCCCAAATTCTTTGTAACTGAAACTCAGTAAGATGAGAAGCCGGCTTTTGCCGGCTTTTTTTTTATTCTCATGAAATGAAAATCCCTTTTCAAAAGATTCATGGGGCGGGCAATGATTTTATTGTTGTCAACACCACAAAAAGTTTCCAGACATCCAAATATTTAATAGCGAAAATATGCTCCAGAAAGAAAGGGATTGGCGCCGACGGCTTGATAGTATTGCGAAGGACAAAGGGAAAGGAAATTTCTTTCAAATATTACAATTCTGACGGATCAGAGGCGGATTTCTGTGGGAACGGTCTTCGATGTGCCGCCTTGTCCTCCTACCTCATAAGTGGAGAAAAAAAAATCATATTTAAAACTGATGCCGGCATATGTTCTGCATTTGTCATTTCAAAGGAACTTGTCAGAATAGAGGTGCCAATTGTTTCTCCCCCGAGAAAAATACGATTGGAAGCTTTTAAGAATGCTTTTTTCTGTAAGACGGGAGTTCCTCACTGCGTAATAGTAGTAAAAAATCTCGAAGATCTTGATGTTTTTGGACAAGGCAGGAGAATTCGAAATGACAAATTGTTTGCTCCAGAGGGCACGAACGTAAACTTTGCGAAAATTCTATCAAGCAAAGAAATAGCTTTAAGAACTTATGAAAGAGGCGTTGAAGATGAAACCGAGGCATGTGGCAGTGGAGCATGCGCCACCGCGCTAAGCCTTGCGATTTTCGCAAATATAAAACTACCTGTAAAAATTAAAACCAAGTCTCAAGATGTCCTTGAAATTGACATTCCGGAAAAAACAACAGATCTTTCATCTTTAAAAAAAATGCATCTCACTGGACCAGTTGAGATTGCTTTTACCGGGGAGATAGAAGTTTAAAACACATACTTCTGAAATGGGCGGGTAAAACAAGATCTAGCTCGCAGGGGCTTGGTCGTTATATAAAATCACTTTCCTAAAAACTCAGATTTGGCGTTTCTCACGAAATCACGACAAAGTTTTGCTGAACAATTCCTGTTCTCATCCTTCAAGCCGCTGTTGGCATCGACACCGTACGGATGAACAATCCTTACTGCTTCCGCGACATTCGAAGGATTCAATCCTCCAGCGAGTATTATGGGAACTCTGGAGGAAGCCGCCAACTCGGAACTTTTAACCCAATCATGAACTTTTCCGGTTCCTCCAACCTGATCGGTGTTCTTGTTGTAGCTGTCTATCACAAGGGCATCTATGTGCGGGATAAATGGTTCAAAATCTGGAACGGCTTGTCCATTAATCATGTGAACAGCCAATATTATTTTGCCAGATGATGGAATTTTGTCCCTTATTTCGGCAACGTCCTTGAGCGGGCTGCCACCATGAAGCTGCACATTGAATATTTGCGCTTTGTTTAAAATATCCAATATGGGACCGGCCTCTATCAAGTGGGTCACTATTATAGGAGAAATAAAAGGAGGCAGTATCCTCGCGAGTCTGCATGCCGTTCCGGGTAGGATAAAGTCGGCTGAGGCATGTAACTGTCCGACCAGTAATCCAACAGCATCTGCTCCAGCCTTTACGGCGGCATCAAGGTCATCATCGGTGCGAATACCGCAAACTTTCACTCTCATAATTTTTCACGCTCCCATATTGTTGCAACTCCGAGAAGGACAATATCCGCGAAATAAATATACTTCGGGAAGTATGAAAGGATACGAGCAGCCTCTCCGCCGCTTACGAATACATCGAATTTGCGAAAATCGCATTTTCCCGCAATGCCTTTGATCAAATATTCTATGGAGCCGACAAATCCAAGTTCGGTTCCGGCTCGAATCGCCTCGACTGTATTTTTCCCAGCGAAAACGGGAGGAACTGAAAAATTATTTTTGATAAGCGGCAATCCCGCGGTCTTGCGATGGAGAGAATCTTTCATCATCCTAAGTCCTGGCATTATTGCTCCACCGAGAAAAACTTTATTCTCGCTCAACGCATCAACAGTCACTGCCGTACCAGCATCAACTATTATGGATGATTTTCGCGCGAATCTTGCCACGGCTGCGGCTGCGGCAACTCTGTCAGAACCTATCCCTCTCATGTCTATAAGACTAAAATTGACGCCAGTATCGAGAAAAGCATCAATCCATAGGATATCTGAACCCTTTAAAATTTTTCGTACTGAGGGAACTACGCAGGACGCTGCGACTGGAATTCCTTTTGAAAAAGAATTTCTATCGATAACTCTTGTCGGAATAACCTTTCTAGAATAAAGCCGTCGTCCGTCCCATATCGCGGTTTTGCATTTACTATTTCCAATGTCTGCTACTAATATTTTCAAGGCATTTCGCTCCCGCTTAAAAAATCAAGATAATTTTGCAATATTATAACCGCTGCAAGAGAATCTATTTTATCCTTTCTCTTCTTTCTAGACATATTGGCCTCCACGAGAGTCTTTTCAGCGGATACGGTACTGAATCTCTCATCCCAAAGGATGACTTTAAGCGAAAAATTTTGCGTTATAATGTCCCTTAAATTCCTCACGTCTTCGCTGGATCTTCCGTCTCCTCCGTCGAATTTCACAGGATTTCCTATCACTATTTCAGAGGCTCCGCAATCTCCGGCGATCTTTGCGATTCTCGCAGCTAGGTCTGCAGGAGAGCAGTCATTTTTGATTCGCTCCTTGGCTTGAGCGAAAGTTCTCGTCAGATCGCTGACGGCAATACCTATCCTCACAGTTCCATAATCAACACAAAGGATTCTTCCTTGCCCTTTCACATAAACCTGCCAAGCTTGGGATTTTTTGATATCTCCGAGAGAAGGCCTTTCACTTTTTGAGTTGAAGAAACAGGGCATACAAGGGTTGCATCGGGAGTATGGACTACGGTCATATCGCAGGTGTCAAGCAAAACCAAAAGATGTTCATCATCGTAGTTAGCGACAACATTGTCCTTCGAGTTAAGCTTAAAAGTCTGCCCTCTTGACACGTTTCCTTCCGCATCGCTACCTAAATTGTTTCTGATGCTGTCCCATGCTCCGACATCGTCCCAGTCAAATGAAGCTTCTGCCACGATAAAATCGTCAAGTTTTTCCATCATAGCATAATCTATGGACTTTCTTTCTAAACTTGGGAAATGTTTTGATACGACTTTTTCAAATCTTTTTTCCAATGCCGCTTTTTTAAAAATTTCGAAAGCCTTGAATAAGTCTGGATCATGTTTTGATATGGAATCTGCGAAAGTTTTTATTGTCCATATGTATATTCCCGAATTCCACAGATGTTTCCCTCCTGATATAAGTTTTTGCGCCTTATTTCTGTCGGGCTTTTCCACGAACGAAAGTCCTTTTCTGAAAACTTCTTTTCCCGTCGTGCCGGGGAATTTGTCTCCACACTTTATGTATCCAAATCCCGTTGAGGGGAAACTTGGTTTTATTCCGATTGTAACTATTTTCCCTGTTGATGCGGCGAGGGCAGACGCTTTTAAAATAAGACTGGCGAAGTTTTTTTCATCATTTATCACATGATCCGATGGGAGCACAATCATAACCGAATTGTCAGATGAAGAACGAGACGCGATCAATGATGCCACAAGAACCATGCATGGGGCGGTATCTCTCAAGCATGGCTCAGATATTATATTCCTTTTGGGAAGTTTTGGGAGTACCGATCCAGTAAGTCGTACATAATCCTTGTTCGTGGCGACAAAAATTTTGTCAATTGGAACAACTTTATTTATACGCCCCACGCTGCGATTTATTAGTGGTTCACCATCGAAAAGCTTCAAATAAGGCTTTGGTTTTGATTTTCTGCTAAGCGGCCAGAAACGTTCTCCTCTGCCACCAGCCATGACCAGAGCGAAGCAATCGTTTTTTTTGCTTTTTTTGGATGATGACATTCTTCAGCCGCCGGCACCGCCACCGAGAACTTCGATGATCTTAATCAGGGGCATGAAGAGCGCTATAACAATAGTACCTACAACGACAGCCAGGAATATAATAAGCAAAGGCTCAATCATTGAGGTAAGGGCATCCACCGCGTTATCTACCTCTTCATCGTAGGTGTCTGCTATCTTTTCAAGCATGT
>CAZXAC010000023.1:0-19118 GCA_964638335.1 uncultured Lentisphaera sp.
TCAGCATTCCAGGAACAGGCTCAAGCGGACACCTTGGAGGAGGACTAATATTGACCGTCCTTTTGGGTCCATATCGAGCATTTATCACGCTCGCCTCAGTACTCGTAATACAATGCTTATTTTTCCTTGATGGGGGACTTCTTGCGCTGGGCTGTAATATTTTCAATCTGGCATTCTTCCCCGCATTCATAGCTTTCCCATACATCTACAGGTTGATTATCGGCGACAAAAATAACAAAGCCAGACTTGCAGCAGCGTGCATAGCAGGATCCGTTGCTGGTCTTCTAATGGGAGCATTTACGGTAGTAATCCAAACGGTACTTTCCGGAATTTCAGATCTTCCATTCACTAAGTTTACCATGTTCATGCTTCCAATTCACATTGCCATAGGGATTGTCGAGGGGATAGTTACATTCTCAGTCATTTCTTTCGTGAATCAGACACAACCGGGAATCATTGAGGAAAGCCAGAAAAATCTAAGACCAGCACAGCACCTCATTGCGATATTCGCAATCGTTACTCTTCTCGTCGGAGGGGTTCTATCTTGGTTTGCATCATCAAGTCCAGACGGTCTGGAATGGTCGATTTCCAAAGTCACAGGCCAAGAAGAACTTAAAGAAACAGAAAGCAGACTAGGAACTTTCCTCTCATCGCTACAGGAAAAGATCGCATTCCTTCCAGATTATACGTTCAAAAATCCAGTGGAAGCGGACGACTCAGAAAAATCTTTCGTAGCTTCCAATATGGGAACAACTGTTTCCGGAATTCTCGGAGGATTCTTAGTATTCGCCCTTGCTGGCGTCGCGGGGCTTGCTCTTAGGAATCGATTGAGAACAGTCGAAGATGTTTAAAAAGAATAACACCATCGGCGTGATGCGCCAAGAGGCGTTAGAACAGGCAAATCCTAAATCATTGTCTTCAATAGATGGCAGATCCTTGCTCATAGTCTGCTTCGTCTTTGTGCTTATAGATATGTCCACGCCTAAATTCGCCTTAGGAACAGCCGTCGCGTTCGCGGCATTTCCATTTTTCGTAATGGTCTTATTACGTCTACCAGTGATAAAAATACTTAAACGCATTATGATCTTGTCTCCCTTCATATTGATGGTGGCGGCGGCAAATCCGTTTATCGACAGCAGGACAGCATTTGAGATATCAGGACTACCAGTGAACGCTGGGATGATTTCCGCGTCAGTCATAATAATCAAATCGCTGGTTTCAATGGCGGCGGTGCTGATACTTGTCGAACTGCTATCTTTCAATGTTATCTGCGAATCTCTTTTAAGGATGGGAGTGCCTGAGATTCTTACGACACAGTTAATGCTCGTATACCGCTATTCATTCCTGCTCTCAGATGAGGCGGAACGACTGAACAGAGCTTGCGAAAATCGCAGTTTTGGCAACAAGGGCAGAAAGATTTCCACCGCTTCAAAAATGATAGGATCGCTGCTAGTACGTTCATTTTTACGTTCTGAAAGGATTTATAAGGCGATGCTATCACGTGGGTTTTCGGGAAGGATGACTTTCAATCAAGACAGCAAATTTGGAATGTATGATTTTCTTCTTGTGATTTCAGCATCCGCCATATTTATTATCACAAGGATTTTAATATGAACGCTAGTCCGATAATAAAGTTTGACAATGTCTCTTTCGCTTATCCAGATGGAACTGAAGCTCTTAGACAAATTTCGCTCGAGATAGCTGCGGGCTCTTCAACCGGAATAATTGGAGCCAACGGAGCCGGCAAATCCACGCTAGTGAACCATCTCAACGCCTTTCACCTTCCAAAATCCGGATGCATTGTTGTGAACGGTCACGAGGCTTCAAAGAAGAACTCGAAAAAGTTGAGAGAAGATGTGGGATTAATATTTCAGAATCCTGACGACCAACTTTTCATGCCAAGACTGATAGATGATGTCCTCTTCGGACCAATGAATCTTGGGATTCCGAAAAAGGATTCCTTGCTGGAAGCAGAACGCGTAATGCGCGATCTTGGAATATGGGAACTGCGCATGAAGCCTCCCTTCAACCTTTCTCAGGGACAGAAACGCTTTGCATCGATTGCAACAGTTTTGGTGATGAATCCATCAATCTTGGTGATGGATGAGCCTACATCGGACCTCGATCCGAGGAATCGACGCAAACTTATAAACATGTTAAAGAGACTTAATAAAACGAAAATAATAGTTTCCCATGATTTGGATTTCGTGTGGGACACTTGCGAACGAACTGTAATAATGTCAGAAGCTAGGATTGTCGCCGAAGGCAGAACTGAAGATATAGTTTCACAAAAGGATCTACTGGAGAAGCACGGTCTCGAACTGCCGATACGCATGCAGAAAATAAATCCATAAAGATATCTCTCATATTCGATGAGAGAGTTTGCTTAATAGGGAATCAGATATAGATTAATTCCAATTTTTGTCAGTTTTAATATCGTATGCGCTGGTGATTGAGCAAGCACCGCAAAACACAGATTAACATGGGGATTTACCACTTATGTGCGCTAAGGGCAAAATTAAAGATCTGCAATCTGAAGATATAAGTTTCGAATCTGCAATGAAAAAGCTCGAGGAGCTCGTTTCAAAGATGGAAGCGGGCAAACTTCCCCTCGAAGATATGATGAAACACTTTGAGGAAGGAAATAAGCTTGCCGAAATATGCTCGCGCAAACTCAAGGAGATTGAGAGAAAGATAGAAATTCTGGTAAACAAAGAAGGCGGCGAAGAAAAATGGAAAGACTTTGAATCCGAGAACAAAGAAACACCGGCAGCAAACAGAAACACGCCCAAAGACGAAGAAGATAAATTGCTCTAAAACAACAATCCCGATTCAAACCTAAACGCGGCAACCGGAACTAAACATGATCATCATAGAACCTCACATACATATGTATTCCAGAACCACCGACGACTATCAAAGGATGTATTCCGCCGGAATAAGAGCCTGCGTCGAACCATCATTCTGGCTCGGTACCACAAGACGTTACGCTGGAACATTTTTTGATTATTTCAGCCTTATACTTGATTTTGAGACAATCAGAGCGAGACGTTTCGGAGTGGACCACTACGCCGCAATATCAGTCAATCCAAAAGAAGCTGAAAACATGTCCCTCGCCAGAGAAGTGATATCAGGAATGCAAGACTATCTAGACCATCCCAGATGCGTCGCCGTAGGAGAAATAGGATTTAATAACATCAACAACGCGGAAGAAGAAATATTCGCGGAACAACTTCAAATCGCCAACAGGAAAAACATGCTCGTAATCGTACACTTGGCTCACTTCAAAAAAGTCGAGGCCATAAAGAGAACATTGAAAGTAATCAGAAATGAAAGATTCCCTGAGGAAAAAATACTTATAGACCACAATGACGAGGAGTCTATGCCTTTTGCCAGAGAAAGCGGATCTTGGACAGGGATGACGGTATATCCGATATCTAAACTGACTCCGGAGAGAGTTTCTGGAATAGTCCGCAAATTCGGACATGAGCGAATGATAATAGACGGTTCCGCAGACTGGGGCATCTCAGATCCACTCAGCCTTGTAAAAACATGTGAATTCATGCAAAAGGACGGGCACTCATTAAAGACAATAGAATCGATACTCTTCGACAATCCAAATAATTTTTATTCCAGATCGTTCAAATGGATCCCTGACTTCTGCATAAAACCTATTGATCCAAAAGAATTCCAGCGCTGAAAATATCCACCACCACTAAACCACTAAAAAGTGCATTCGAAAAAAAAGAAATTGGAAGTCTTTAGAAGAACTGGACTATACCCAGTGATAAGTCCGGGATTTACGCTTGGCAGACCGATGACTGAAATCATGTTTCAGTTGGCCGACGCCGGCACAGAACTTGTTCAACTCAGAATGAAAACGGAATCCTCTTTGGAAATATTCAGGGAGGCGGAAAAGTTCAAAAAAATCTGCAGCAAACACAATATACTTCTAATAATTGATGACCGCCCTGACGTCGCGATCGCGTGCGGGGCTGACGGCGTCCACTTGGGACAAGATGATATTCCGCACGAGATTGTTGCGAAATTCGCGAAAGAACTTATAATCGGAGCGTCAACACACTCTCTAGAGGAGGCGCTCGAAGCCGAAAGAAAGGGAGCCGATTACATCAACATAGGACCAATCTTTAAAACCGGGACAAAAAAAACTGGATTCGCACCTTTGGGAATTTCAAGATTTGCCAAAATCGCAAAAAAAATACGCATCCCATTCACAGTTATGGGAGGCATAAAATCAAGACATCTACCGAGACTTATTCAGGCGGGAGCCAAGAAAATCGCCATGGTAACTGAAATATCCGAATCTTATGACGTGAAAGCGAAATTTATAGAATTACAAAGTATATGCCGCAACTCAGAATATGACACGAAGAGACGCCCCTTGCTTTAAATGTTTAAGCTATATATTATTCGGAAATTACGATGAAGAAGATTAGCAATAAAAAGTCCGGAATCGAAAATTCAATCTACCGTCTGATAGCGGACACATCCTGTTCGCTTCCTGATGATGTGGAGGAAGCTTTGCGCTCCGCATTACGAACTGAAAAATCGGGTTCCATAGCGAAGATACAACTCTCTATAATGCTTGAAAATGCGAAAATCGCTAAACTCAAGAGATTGCCGATCTGTCAGGACACCGGAACTCTTTATTTCGTAGTTGATTGCGGAGATTTAAAAGCTAGAATTAAAATATCGGACGCAATATTGAAATCCGTGATGAGAGCAACGGAGGAAGGTCTGCTTCGTTCAAATACTGTCTGCCCGCTAAGCGGAAAATCATATGCTGGCAACATATCAGAAAATTCGCCTTTAATAGAATTCATTGACTCGGGGTTGGGGAAAAATTCCGCGGAAATAAGCTTTCTTATGAAGGGTGGTGGCAGTGAAAATATAAGCTCACAATATTCTCTCCCAGATGAATGCATCGGAGCGGAAAGGGATTTAAACGGAATACAACGCGCGGTCCTAGATTCGGTATTCAAAGCGCAAGGAAAGGGATGCCCACCGGGGGCAGTGGCCGTATGCGTAGGAGGAGACAGGACCTCCGGATATATAGAGGCAAAAAAACTTTTCTTCAAAAAAATCGGACAACGTAATAATGACGCGAAAATCGCAAAACTCGAAAGAGAACTGCTGCATCAAATCAACAATCTCGGAATAGGCCCTCAAGGCCTCGGCGGAAAAACTTTCGCCCTCGATGTCTTCGTAAAAATATTGCCCAGACACCCAGCAAGTTTCTTCGTGACAGTCTCACAAATGTGCTGGGCATGGCGCAGAAATAAGATATCAGTTAAAATCTGATTATACTATAAAGGCATTTTTTCTGATTGCGCAAATTCAATCCTCTCTCATACGCGAAGAGATTTTATTTTATAAACGAATCGAATTTGGCGTGATGATTTTTGGGGATATTTGCTGAAACGGTCATCGTGCCATTTTTGGCATACTCGGTCTTCAACACCTTTCCGTATCTGTGAGCAAGGGCTAGGACATCATGTCTGTCCGGAGGGATCTTCAATAGCATATGTGTGCTGAATTTACGAAGTCGTTTGCTAATTTCATCCTTCAGGGCATCAAGCCCCTCGCCGGTCTTGGCTGAGACAAGTATAGCCTCCGGCAGAACGGTCTTGAACACAGCTCTTGCGAACGGGTCGGTCTGTATGTCGGCTTTATTTAGGACTGTAATCATTTCTTTGCCACCGGCGCCAAGCTCTTCTATCACCAAGAGAGTTGTTTTCAGATGTTCCTCCCAGAATGGGCTGCTGATATCGAGGACATGAATCAAGAGATCCGCAAATACCGCCTCTTCTAGAGTAGATTTAAAGGCTTCAACCAGTGAGTGTGGCAACTTTCTTATGAAACCGACAGTGTCGGACAGAATAATGTCCTGGCGATCGGGAAGTTCAAGTCTTCGCGTTGTCGTGTCAAGTGTTGCGAATAGTTTGTCTTCCACGTAGACATCTGCGCCTGTCATTGCCTTTAGCATGGAAGATTTTCCAGCGTTGGTATATCCGACTATGGCGACCTTTGGAATCTGGTTTCTTTCCGAAAGGGTTCTCTGAACTTCTCTTCTTTTTCTTATTTGATGCAGGGAATCCTGTAATACGGAGATTTTTCTTTTTATTATCCTTCTGTCAACTTCTATTTGTTGTTCCCCCTCGCCTCTGGTGCCAAGCGCCCCACCACGCTGTCTAGACAGATGAGTCCATGCTCTTTTAAGGCGTGGCAGAAAATATTGCAAGCGGGCAAGTTCCACCTGTATTGAGGCTTCCTTGGTTCTAGCCCTTCCGGCAAAAATGTCTATTATCACCTCTTGTCTGTCCATGACTGGCAGTTTTGCGAGCTGTTCAAGATTTCTCTGCTGTGATGGGCTGAGTTCGCTGTCGAAAATTATGCATTCGGACTTTGAATCGGCGGCTAGGTCGGCTATTTCCTGAGCTTTGCCTGAACCGACCAGATACTTTGGATTGCTTTCCCTTAATACGACGAAAAACTCCTGCCTGTCATTAATTCCAAGGGTCTTGACCAATTCCGACAGTTCGGAGAGATGTTCGCGGGCCTCCGCTGCTCCAGTTCCAGCATCCTGCACGCCAATCAATAGGGCCTTTTTTATGAACGTTTCAGATTCTTTTCTTACTTCTATCATTATTCGGAATCATCCTTTTTATCGTCGATGTATTCTGAATAATGCTTTTTCATGCATGATGGACATATTCCATGGCTGAATCGCGCTTCGCTGTGCTTTGAAATATAAGCTTCCAACTGATTCCAAAACCCTTTGTCATCTCTAATTTTTTTGCAGATTGAACATATCGGGACAATGCCACGCAGAGCTTCTATTTCCCCCCTGATACGCTCTGAATATTCCAAACATTAGTATCAATACCAGCAAAGCCACTAAGGAGCAAAGCAGAAGATTGATTAGCAATGCTTTGAATATCTGTCTTGTGACAATATTCTCACCCTGTTCAACAATAAGATACCATCCGAATTCATTGATATATCTAAGATTGAAATGGATAATTTCTTCCGACTTTTTATACGAAAGAGATCCATCAAAGCCGGATTTTATGGCGTCTCTTATTACATTTCCCCCCTCAGCTTCAAATATATTTTTAACATCTCTAGGAAAATTTTTTCCACAAAGTTTTACATCTCCATTCTTATCTATAAAATATATCGTCCTTCCATATTTTGCCTGATATTTTTCTATCATCTCCTTTACGGCTTCTATCGTAAGTCCAACTCCTGTAGCTCCTATGTATTCTCCATCATATCCGAATACCTTGTAATTTATGAAGATTGTCATAGCGTCCCTGTTTGCCAAGTCGGGGTCCAAGTTTATTTCATACTTGTCTTTCATATTCCTGACTCTGAAATACCACAAGTCTCTGGGTTCATCAGGGGAGACTTTTTTCAGTATTCCGCCTGAGTAATAATAATTCAAAGTCTTATCAGAAACAAAGAAGCTGGTGAATGTGCTGAATCTCTCCTTTATCTCCTTTAAATATCTTGCCACCTGATCTGGATCCTTCTCTCCGGCAATTGCCCAATCCCTCAGGAAGGTATCAACAGCCATCAAAGATGAGATAAAAACTGGGCGCAATATGTCGCGTTGAATTTCCGAATATATATTGTCACTTGTAAGAGGGAGTTCGTTTGATGATATTTCCGTCCTCAAAGAACGCCTGGACGAATAATATCCTAGGAAACTCGTGGCAAGGGATCCGATTGTCAGGACCACAAATATGATTGTTATCATTCCCCGGCTCTTCTTTCCAGAGAATATCTCCTTAACGGTATCTATCCATATTTTAGATGCTTTTATCATTGCGAATTCCACTTCCTTATGGTTTTATTTACAGACATTTCCGGTAATATATATCCATAAGTCACAATTCTCGACAGATATATGATTTCATTAATTTATTTTTCATCCCTCAATCTTTTTGTGTTTCTTATTCCTAGTCGTGTCAAGGCGAAATCGTATTTGCAAGGATCCTCTGGATTTATTTCAGCAAAGGAGCGAGTCACTTCGAGCGCCGATTTGAAGTCAGCGTTTTTTCTATTTGTGAAACCAAGATACGTTGATATCTGCCACATATGGGTATCTAGAGGAATTATCAAGGATGATTTCGGAACGCCATGCCAGCCGCCGGGATCGACATCATCCTTCCTGACAAGCCATTTCATGAAGAGGTTAAGCCTTTTACAGGCGCTTCCGCTTGACGGACGCGGAAGAAGATAGTTAGCACGTTCAGAATTCCCGTTGAGCATGCCGGCAAATGCTTCCAAAGCTTCAACATAGGACCCGCCAGTCAAAAGTTCCTTGAATAATCCCTCAAGAGAACCGTATTTTAGAATATTTTTTCTTACGTTGAAAAGAAGAGCAGCAATCTGAATCCCATCGGTAAAACGGTGTTTGAACCCTGACATTTTCTTTGTGAACGACTCGGCACTGTTGTTTTCAACGAAATCACGAGGAGAAGCTCCCATACGGGACAACAGTTTTTGCACACTAAGTATTATCTGGGCAACCCTCCCGTAAGCCAGAGAAGAAGCAAGAAGGGCAACAATCTCCCTGTCTAGGACATCATCGTATTTGAAAATGAACTGTACGGGATCCGGCTCAAGGAATTCGCGCCTGTTGTATTTGTCGTAAACACATTCTAGCGCATTGCGAATTTCGCATAAACGCATTCCTTCGGATGCTGACTTGAAGTCTGAATTACTGCTTCGAGAAGGAGTCCTTGCCGGCGCCGCATTCGGGGCATGCCCAGCCGTCAGGAATTTTTTCAAATGCTGTTCCAGGCGCGACGCCGTTGTCAGGGTCGCCCTTTTCCGGGTCGTAGGCGTAGCCGCAAACATCGCATACATACTTGTCCATTTTTTTCTCCTTTTAATTTTGAACTCTCTGTTTTAAAGAGACTGATATTTTCTTTCCCAGTTCGAGACATTTCTTCAAGGATTCAGCGTTCGGGACATATTTTGAGACAAGCGGCTCTCCAGCTGACTCAAATTTCATTTCCTGAAGAATCCCGTTCAGATTTTTTGTAGCCTCTCCACTCCAGCCATAAGAACCGAAGGCCGCACCGATCTTATTCTTTGGACGAAGCCCTTTTATGTAACACATAAGATCCGCTACGGTAGGAAAAAGATTGTTATTCAGAGTAGGAGAGCCTACTGCGAAAGCCCCTGAATCAAGAAGTTCGGTCGCGACATCGCTTCTGTTGGACGAGTTAAGAGAAAGAAGTTTTACATCAGATCCTCCTTGCGCTATTCCATCCGCGATTGCCGCCGCCATTGCGGCGGTACTTCCCCACATAGTGTCAAAGACAACTATCGCCTTGTCCTGCGGCTTCTGCATCGCCCATTTTTGATATAGGGAGATTATTTTTCCTATTCCTCTGCGCCATATAGGGCCATGGTCGGTGGCGAGCATGTCAAACTTAAATCCAGTGCTTGGGATCTGCTCTATCAGCTTCAAAACCAGGTCGGAATACGGAAGCAATATGTTGGCGTAGTATTTCTTGGCTTCGGTTTCAAGCACGTAATCTTCTATCTCATCGTCGAAAATCCTCGAAGTCGCAAGATGCATTCCAAAAGCGTCCTGCGAAAAAAGAATTCTATTCTCATGCAGATATGAGAACATGCTGTCAGGCCAGTGCAGCATCTTGGTCTCGACAAAACTTATAGTCTTGGAGCCAAGGTCTAACTTGTCTCCGGTCTTTACCACTGTCAACTCAAACGCTGGGTTAAAATGTAGACGCAGGGCATCAGCTCCGCCTTTTGAACAAAAAACTTTCTCCGGGCGAATTGTTTCAACGGTCTTAGTCAATGAACCTGAATGGTCCATCTCTGAATGATTTGATATGATGTAGTCTATCTTCGACGGGTCCATTACCGATGCGATTCTCGCAAGCATCTCCGTAAAAAATGGAGCCTTCACTGTGTCGACGAGCAGGTTTTTCTTCTCTCCTTTTACCAGATAGGCGTTGTAAGTTGTCCCTCTGCTGGTGGTGTAACCGTGAAAATCCCTTATTCCCCAGTCAATTGCCCCGACCCAATACACATTGTCTGATATTTTTACGGCTTGAGCCGTTTCTCTAATATTCATATTTTATTTTCGATCGCGGTATGCATTAAGCCGCCACCATCTCCCTTGATATTATCGCTATATGACCTAGCTCTTCATTTATGAGAAAATCTATCTTCTCTTTCTCCAGACTGCCTGGAACGAGTTTTTTAATTGCTGAGAAAAAGACCAGAGAACTTTTTTCGAATTCCAACGCCAGCTTGTATATTTCCAGCAAAGAGGAAGCTTTTTTTAATTTATCCGCAATCGGCCCTGCGCTAAAAACTTGTCCTTCCGCCATAGCCCTTATGTATGACAATGCCTGACCGTCAAAATCCGGAACGGCTTCCCCCTTCTTTTCAAGGAAAATATCCTTTATCTCTAGAAAAAGCTTTTCATGTTTCTCCTCCATCTTAGCGAGCTTTGAGAGAAGAGCGCTAGCTTCCGGCGTGGAAGCCATGGACGCGGCACGAAGATAGAAGTCTCTGCCATTACGTTCAATCTGCGCCGCCATTTCAAAAACTTCTTCAGCGTTAATTATCATTTGAGCGGTCTCCTTGATTTTGAATGATAGCACGTGACCCGACCCGGCTAGGAGATAGCCCTAGCCAAGCCTGACCTAAAAGTCTATCACAGCTCGGCATATCTTCAAACAGAAGAAACTTCAAGCTGTGGGAATGCCTCCGGGTATCGCTGGCATGTTGAAAACCCTCGCAGAGAGATTCTTGTCCAGCATGAAGAGGCCCTGTTTGGAATCTCCCACCATCTCCAACTGGTTTATTATCTCCTGGGCGTTTTCTTCCTCTTCAACCTGCTCATTTACATACCACTGCATAAAATTGGAGCTCGCGAAATCATCCTCATCCCTTGCGATTTTCGCGATACTGTTTATGCGAGCGGTCACACTTTGCTCATGTTTGAAAGCTACATTGAACGCGTCAAGGGCGGACTTCCATTCTTTCTGTGGCGCCTCTATCTTCATCAGAGACACCCGCCCTCCTCTGCTGAGGATGTAATTGTGGAATCCCATCGCATGCACAAGTTCCTCTTGCGCCTGGACATGCATCCAATTCGCGAAGCCGTTGAAGCCTTTCGCTTTGAAGTCAGCCGACATTGACAAATATATGTATGAAGAATACAGCTCGTAGTTAAGCTGATCGTTCATTTGTGATTCCATTTTTTTGCTTATCATCTTATGCCCTCCATAGACCATGAAGATTGCAATACGCTCTTACGACAAGCTTATCAGACTTTGGAACATAGAAATCGGCGGAAGGAGTCTCTCCTGGCTTGAGATATTTTCTGTTTACATATTCTCCGTTGATAATTTCTATCCATTCGATGTGATGCTCAGGGGTCATTGGGTGGGCGACCGCGCCGACTTCAACCCTGCTTCCACCATTTGCTCCGGCTTTCAGCACCGGCACGTGCTTTTCTTTAGCGGCATCAACGGTGTTTTCCTTTTGGACGACCATGTCTTCTCCGCAGCATTTTATTTCGCATGCATCAATATCAGACAACATTTCGATGGTCATGCCTTTACAACATTTAAGGACTTCGCCTCTTTTCAGTTTCATATCAATTCTCCTTATTTTTGTATTTTACCAATTATTCTGTTTGATTTCAAAATATGCCTGGGGATGCGAACATGCAGGGCATTTTATCGGAGCCTTCTCCGAAGAATGCGTATATCCGCATTTTCTGCACTGCCATGTAACCTTATCTTTTCTTTCAAAGACAATCCCGTCCTGAATGTTCTTAAGAAGGCTCCTGTATCTTTCCTCGTGGGCTTTCTCCGCTACAGAAACCAACTTAAACTTATTGGCGACATCTTTAAAACCTTCTTCATCTGCGATTTTCGCGAAGTCTGGATACAATGTTCCCCATTCACATTTTTCACCATCGGCGGCTTCCTTGAGATTCTCGACCGTAGTTCCGATTTTTCCAGCAGGGTATGATGCTGTTATTTCCACTTCTCCTCCTTCAAGGAACTTGAAGAAATTTTTGGCATGCACTCTTTCCTGCTCGGCAGTCGCGTCAAATATCGCGGCGACCTGCTCGTAACCTTCATCTCTTGCCTTAGCGGCAAAAAACGAATAACGATTCCTAGCCTGAGACTCCCCTGCAAACGCCTTTAAAAGGTTCTTTTCAGTTTTCGTTCCCTTTACCGATTTCATTTGTTCTCCTTATCTTTTAGTTTATTTTCAGAAGATTTATTGATACGTTTTTCGCATTCATGACAAACACCACGAAACTCTATCTTAAGCGAACGAATACTAGGGTCCGATGCCACAAGTTTATCCGCTAAATCACGAAATTCGCGAGCATCAGCACTGTCATAATCAGAAACTGCGCCACAGTTCAAACACTGAAAGTGAAAATGCTCCTTAACACAGGCATCAAAACGCTTCGAAGGACCACAGCCCTCCATCTTGGCTATCATGCCTTCTTTAGAAAGAGACTCAAGATTTCTGTAAAGAGAGCCAAGACTAAGGGTCGGAAGACTTTCCTTTAAGCCAGGATAAAGCTCATCCGCAGTCGGATGCGTCTTAAGACCAGTCAAGTGACCGAGTATTATTCTGCGTTGTCTAGTAAGTCTCATAATATTTGAGAATGATTATTATTATTACTTAGTTAATATCGTCCAAAGAAATGCTTTGTCAAATGAATTTTTCGATATTTTTTCGTGTTTTTATTCCGGCATTTTTTAGAAAATTGCAGAGGATTTTTTTCCATGCTCGGTTAGAATGGACTCTGGGTGGAACTGTACGCCTTCAATAGGGAGTTTGTCATGTCTCACGGCCATAATGATGCCATCTTTTGTTTCGGCCGATATTTTCAGGCATTCTGGACATGACTTTCTTTCTATCACCAGGGAGTGGTATCTTGTGGCGTTGAAGTTTTGAGGCAGTCCCTTGAAGATCCCTCTCCCATCGTGGATTATCTGAGAAATCTTACCATGCATTAGGTAGGGAGCGTGTATTATTTCCCCTCCAAATACGTCTCCTATGCACTGATGTCCTAGACATACGCCCAAGAGGGGTATTTTCAGCTTGGCGCATCTTTCTATTACTTGGCATGAAATTCCTGCCTCTCTGGGTGAGCAGGGACCGGGCGATATTACTACGGCGTTCAAGCGATTAAAAGGTATAGCGCCAATTTTGCTGTCATTCCTGAGGACCATCGGCTCCGAACCGAGTTCGGCAAAATATTGAGCCAGATTATATGTGAACGAGTCGTAATTATCTATCATTAGAAGCATATCTAATGCACCCTATTTTTTATAAAAAAAACGTTAACTAATTTAATCCTAAAAACACAAGATTCAAACAAAGCAATTATCCTGATATTGGGAACTTTAGAGGCTTAAGCTTCCTTGCTCGCCGTAAAATGCCCAATATTGTAAACGCAGGGCAGTAAGCATATCTTATTGAAAATCTAAAATAGATGAAACCTCTGTGACATACAAAATGTCTGATTTCGACAAAAAATCAAAAAACTGGGATGAGGATCCGAGCAGAAAGGCGCTGGCAATGGGCGTTGCCGATGGAATCACATCTTCCGTTCCGCTTTCAAGAGAAATGTCGATGCTTGACTACGGATGCGGGACTGGCCTTTTAGGCTCCGCTCTCCAACCCTATGTCGGGGAAATCACATTTGCCGACAGCTCTATCGGAATGCTTGATATGGTACAGAGAAAGATTGCATCGCGCGAAATTCGCAAATCAAAAACTCTCCTCTTGGATCTAGAAAAAGACCGCCCACTGGACACGAAATATGACATAATTTGCAGCTCCATGTGTATGCATCATGTATTGGAATTAGATAGGGTATTGCTGCATTTCCATACAATTTTAAATCCCAGTGGCTGGCTTTGCATAGCCGATTTGTCCAAAGAAGATGGATCATTCCATGGTTCAGACTTCAAAGGGCACAATGGATTCGACCAGAACGAATTGTCGAGCAAACTTGAAAGAATCGGGTTTTACAATATCAGATCCAAAACGGTGTATGAATGCGAGAAGGTGATTGGTGGAATTTACAAGAAATTCCCAATCTTTTTAACTACAGCAAGAAAGATTTGATAATGCGCTGATTTAAGTGACGGAGTAGTGTATTTGGTTTCATTAGGCTCATTGGTTTCATTAGGGATGGATGGAAACATTTCAGAGGAAAGCTCTTTTCTCCCTGATGGATTTATAGAACTAGGAAAGAAATAGAATCCGACAAAAATATTTAAATATTTCCCTTGATTTTTAATTGTAAGGATATACTTTGCTTACTTATATTTGGATTGTGTTGATTCTATTTCATAATTTCATCTCAAGCAAAGGAGTAACCTACAATGGCTGATGAAGACAAAAAGGTAGTGCTTCCTTCGAATGCGGATTCCGCTATAAGACCTTCCGATGTTACTAGACTTGAACCTGCAGTTGGTGCTCCAGTTTCGGCTGAAGCCAGAAAACTTAAGACCATAAAACTCAAGCCATTGAAGCCCGTAGCTCCTGCCCAAGACATAAGCCAGGAGGAAACGGTTTCCATCGGTAGAGGAGCACCTGAGGACAACGGAACTTCAGCAGAAGACGATGCGACTGTCGGCATAGATAAGATGGCAAAGAAGCCAGTTGTCCAAGAAGAAGTTCCTCCTGCCGCATCTGGCACAGAAGACGAAGATGCCACCGTAAAAATACAAAAATCTCAAAAACAGCAAGCTGCGCAGACAGCCCCGCCTATACCAGGAGTCAAACAGACAATAAAATTGAGACCTTCATCGGCAAGCGGAGAAGCTTCAGCGACTCAAACGGCTGCCTCCGCCACTCCAATGGTCGCTAAACCGACAATGAAACTGACTCCGACTAAGACTGGCATTGCTCCCGAAACAGCCGCAGCTCAAGCGCAAGAAGCTCCACCAGCGGATGACGGTCAAAAGAAAGCTATAAAACTTGTCGCCAAGAAGCCTTCAGCTCCAACGGTCCAACTTGCGCCTTCAGAGCAAGAGGAACAAGCGCCAACTGCAACAGCGACGCAGGTTCCCAAACGCACACTTAAGATTAAGACACAAGGAGGACCACCTCCTCCACCATCCGCTTCCAGAGGCGAGGTAGGAATGTCCACCGAACACGGAGCGCCCCCGATGGCTGAGCCTCCGCAGGGATCCCCGCTTGAGTATCAGCAGATGAGCGGGCAAAAACCGGCGGAAGAAACATCAGCTCTTGTAGCAGTTGCAGCGTCGATTGCTCTAATAGCTCTCGGATATTTCGCTTACATGCTGTTTGATCAGTATAAATCTCTCTTTATGTAAGCTTAGCGGGCGATACTGCGGAGCATCTCCGCGAATTTTATGAACGAATCGGCGTTGAAGTCGTATTTTTCATCCTTCTGTTTTCCGAATCCATAGGATGCGAAAGCCTTCTTTATTCCAGCTCTTCTTCCGCACTCAAGGTCGGTCCAGTTGTCTCCAATTATCCAGGAATTGTCGAGAGGAATTTTTAGGTAGTCTCTCACATAAAAGATCATTTCTGGATCCGGCTTCAATTTCAGGTCTCCGTTATCTCCGAGAATTAAAGAGAAGAATCCTCCTACCCCCAGTCCATTCAAAATTTCAATGGACTCCCTTTGCATTTTGTTGCTTACAACTACGATTGCGAAATTCGCAGAAGAGATTATCTCTAATCCCTCCCGTACACCGGGATATGTAGATGTCGCGTCGAGCAAATGACTGGAATAAATATTCTTTAGAACTTTCAGCGCTTGAGCTGAATCAATACCAGTCCGAAAAAAAGCTCTCTCAACAAGTTTATGAATTCCATTGCCAACGTATGAAACTACCTTTTCCTGAGGTAATGGTTCAAGGTTGAATTCCTTTCTAGCTTCGTTAACAGAAAAGGCAAGATCCTGACGAGAATCTATGAGCGTGCCATCAAGATCACAAAAGATTATCCCGTTTGACATATTCTCTTTTCTAGAGTTATACAGTTGTAACACAAAGCCGAGTTCAGGTAAGAAACACCCTAATTATGGGCTCTTATCACGCATAAGTCTCCATGAAGATAACTTGCGCGCAAAACCCAGATAAGTGGATTAATAAAAGGACCAAAGATAAGCGCGCGGAGAATTTATTCCTCTGAAGCGGCCTTACGTCCTCTGTCAATATCCAATTTCCCTTCGGCTATTTCCATCAGGGCGACGTCAAGGTGGTTATCGCTTTCACACTTGACCATGGGCTTTGCGCCTCTCGCAAGCTGTTTCGCCCTTGAAGAAGCCAAAAATACGAGCTCTCTGGGATTCGAATGCAGTTCCTTTGATTTTTCGAGATATTCGTTGTTCATTATTCAACTCCGTTTTTTCAATAATCTATTATTTCCCTATGCCTGTCTATGGTACTGTAATCTCCACTGACGACCTTCTCATATCTGGCATTGAATTCCGGGAGGGAATCTAGGAGATATTTTTCCGCAAATATGTCTCTTGAGCGATCCTTCATGGCATCCCTCATCATAAGCAGCGTGGTATAAATCATCATCTCCATTTCTACAAGATTTCTTGCCATCAATTCGTGGTAGGCACTGTCCTTCTTCTCTTGAACGAACGCTATCGCCTTCTTCTGTTTCGCTATCATTTCCCTGATTTCGTAGGTCATCCTCTCAAGACCGCCGTCATAAGGCAGTTTCAGGAGTTCTTCCATGGATTTATCGAGCGTTCTCTGCATGACACCGCCGATCGCCGCGATAACTTGAAGCTGGGTTGTTCCCTCGTATATGTTGGTTATTCTGGCGTCACGATAATACCTTTCCGCATTGAAATCCTTCATGTAGCCGGTTCCACCATGTATCTGTATGCCGTCGTAGGCCACTTGATTGGATATTTCCGTGCACATAGCCTTTGCCATCGGAGTCAGTATACCGGCCATCTTGCTGAAATATTTCAACCGCTCCTGATGAGCAGGGTTCGGGCTTCCTCCTTCCGGATGATCCACAAGCTTGGTGTAGGAATTCTTGAGGTCAACATTCTTTGTCGTCTCGTAAAGTAAAGTCCTAGCCGCAATGATTTTGATCTTCATCCTTGTAAGCATGTCATAAATGGCTGGGAATTTGTCTATCGAATGCTTGAACTGTTCCCTCTCGGACGCATATTTTTTTGCTTCCCTGTAAGCGGCCTCAGCTATTCCGAGCGCCTGTCCGGCTATCGCAACGCGTGCGCCGTTCATTAGCGACATTATGTATTTGGTGAGTCCTCTCCTGCGAAGACCACATAGTTCCGCCGGCACATGATTGTACTGCAGTTCACATGTGGCAACGCCGTGAATTCCCAATTTATGTTCTATTCTCCTGACCACGAGTTGAGGACATGCGGTGCATATGAACATTGAAAGTCCGCGACCATCGGAAGTCCCCTCTTCAGAGCGAGCCAAGACCAGATGCACCTTGGCACAACCGTTGGTTATAAAACGTTTCATTCCGTCCAAGTACCACTGTCCGGTTTTGGGATCTTGGGAGGCCTTAAGTCTTACCGACTGAAGGTCCGAGCCCGAATCAGGCTCAGTAAGGTCCATTGATCCATCGAAATCTCCTGACGCAAAGCCAGGAAGATATTTTTTTCTCTGCTCCTCAGTTCCAAAATCACATATTGTCTCTGATATATCCTGCAGTCCAAATAGATTCTGCAAGCTTCCATCTGCCCTTGAAACGAGTTCGGTCATCATCGTATATATGGTATTCGGGAAATTCAATCCGCCATATTTATATGGTAGCATCACGCCCATAACTCCGGCGTTCTTCAAATCCTCCAAATTCTTCTGGGTCAGAGGATGGTATGTCACCTTGTTGTCCTTGAATTCCGGTCCCTCCTCATCAACGATCCTTGCCCTCGGAGCAATCCTTTCTCCAGTAACTTCGCCGATCACATCAAGAGCACGACGGTAGTTCTCTTTTGCCTCCTGATAATCAAGAGGAGCGTAGTCGCAGCCTGTTTCGGAAAAGTTTTTTTCCCTTATTGTGACGCAATCTTTCAGATCCACGTTTTCAAGGGCGAACATAAGGTCTTTGTTATCAGTAAAAAAATTACTCATTGTAATATCCCCCTCATCCTTTCGTCTTGTATGCTTTTATCATCTTGGGCAGGACATCGTTCAGTTCGCCCACTATACCGTAATGCGCGACAGAAAATATCGGTGCATCCGGATCGTTGTTTATCGCAACTATTATCCCACTTTCGCTCATACCTGCCCTGTGCTGTATCGAACCACTTATGCCGCAAGCAATGTAAAGCTTAGGACGCACCGTCACGCCGGTCTGCCCCACTTGATGATCATGATCTATCCATCCGGCATCAACAGCGGCCCTTGAAGCTCCGACATCGGCGCCAATCGCTTTGGCAAGGTCGTATATCAGTTTGAAATTTTCCTTGCTCCCTACTCCGTATCCTCCCGCAACTACGATCTGTGAAGCCAGCAAATCTACAGATTTCTCCTTCTGGACTCTCTCTATAACGTTCATAACTTTCAAAGATGCCGGGACATCCACTTTCACTTTCTCTATCTCGCCCTTCCTTGAGCTGTCGGGTTCTCCGAGTTTCATGACCCCTGGTCGCACAGTAACCATCTGGGGATCTTCCCAAGTATTAACGATTGTCGCGATTATGTTCCCACCAAATGCAGGTCTTATCTGCATTAGCTTATTCTTATAGCTCTTGTTGTTTATCTTGTCATCGAAATCATCTATCTTCAGATCAGTGCAATCGGCGGTAAGTCCCGCGAGCAATGCCGAGGCTACTCTCGGTCCAAGTTCCCTGCCCTTTGGCGTCGCGCCGAAAAGCAATATGTTCGGTCTGTGCGACTTCACCAACTTCACTATGGTATCCGCGTACGGAAGAACCGTGAAAGGCTCAAAATCAGGAGATTCCGCCAAAAACACCTTTTGGCATCCATAGTGGAATAATACATCGGCACTCTTTTCTACGTTATTACCTATCAGGACAGCTTCGGTCTTCACGCCGAGAGCCGCCGCAAGTTCCCTGCCCTTCG
>CAZXAC010000024.1:0-18748 GCA_964638335.1 uncultured Lentisphaera sp.
GGTTTCATCCAGGAACCGTGACCCGACTTCAGTCGTTATCCGAGCAAGGTGTAGGTGTCCATCAAGTTCCCGATGAGGAAAAGGACTAAGATTTCTGGATAGCGTGTAGAAAAGAGCTTGAGTAAAATATGGGCTGTAAGGGGTCTGCCACGAATGGCGCTAAAATAATTTTGATGGATAGTAGGTTTTTATGGAATCTACTATGAGTTGAATGCAACTCAGTATAAGATCATTATCATTGCCATTGTGATGAATAATATTCCGAGGAGTATCTTTCCGACTATCACATCGCGCCTGGACCATTTTATCATTTTCGAAATGCTGGTTCCCGCCAATGCGGTTGCGAATATCGCTATCAGCGGGATTATGAACATGAGGTTGTAGAGGAGCAAATATGAAATCCACTTTATGGAATTTGCATCACTTCTTGCAAGTATTGCCAGAGCCGGCAGATATACCTGACCAGTGCATACGCTTTCGATAATTGTCACTAGAAACCCGCTAATTACGGCTCCGGCGGCTAGATTTCCGGAATTGCTGCCCCTTCTTATTATTTCGTGTATCTTGTTCTTTAAGTTTTCCGGCATTTGGAAGAGGATTTTTCCTGTCTCTCCGGTCTTTACGTAAATCCATGCGTCGCGGAAAGAAGCAACTGCAAATGCGAGCAAAAGCGCGGCAAAACCCCAATTGAAAATTTCTTTCATGTATGATAATCCGGAAAAAAGTTTCATAAATCTCAGGACGCCGACTCCGAGGAGCAGATATGTGAGAAAGCATGTGAGGCAGTAAAGGGATCCGAACAGCAGGAGTCTTCCACGCTTCATTCCGCTTACAGTGAGCACGCTCATGAAGAATACCAATGTGGAGAAAACACATGGATTTATTCCATCAATCAGTCCAGCGATGATCAGGGTTCCGAGAGTTATTCTTTCTGAGTGTCTGCCGAGGATCTTTTTCTTTTCGTTTTCGCTCGCCGTATCGAAAGAGTTGTCGTGGGTTTCACCTCTTTTTAATGATTCTTTGATTTGACTGATGAGACTGGATTCGATTTTTTCGTATCCGTTGAATGCGTGTCTGCCGTTCACCACCATGCATATGGCTTCGTTCCCGGAGATATTGAGTTTGTCCCTGTAATATGCGAATCTCGCGAAAGCCTCTTCCGATGAGACATCGTATTTTATTATTCTTATCCTGTTGTGAAAATTTTCATGCAGCCTTGGAATTATTACCGCATCGACTTTCTCGCATTCTCCGCAACCAGCCTGATGGAAATATTCCAATAGCACTTTTGTCTGCGGATTTCCATCGGGTTCGATTTTGCTAGAATTTTTTCGCAGTTCCTCTTTTTTTCCATCTGCTGATGATACGTCTGCGGTGAGGATTATTTCAAGCGGAGTCCAATGCTCCGGCTTGATCAGCGGGATCTTTATACTGCATTTCATGTCACCGTTGTCTTCCTCCGGTGTGAACTCGAATGCGATTCCGAGTCCTCTATCGTCAATTTTTGACGACAGAGCGACCGGGTAGTTTGATTCAACAGAGGGGGAGCCGAATTCCACATCTTTGTTCGTAGGTATGGCGAGGAAGTCTCTTTTGCATGAAGTTCCTATTTGGATTTTTCCCAGATGCATCAGGCTTGAAGGTCTTATCTCGGCGACCTGAACAGAGTTGCCGCTGAATCTAAACATCACAAACTTTTTCACCGGATCGTTGGTCTCCAAGAAGAAGTTCTTGGTGTAGTAACCAGACAGGCTTCCGGGGACAAGTTTTACGTTTATGTTCGAAGTTTCTCCCGGAGGGATCTGCATTTTTTCGACTTTTACCTCGACACATGATCCACAGGTCTTGTTCACGCCTTTTATTACAAGTGTCTTGTCTCCTGAGTTTCCGATTTCAAAAACGAATTCCAGGGCGTGATTGGCGGGGTGTGTTCCGAAATCGTGCGATGAGGAACCTTTAACTTCCGCGGTGGGATGGGCAGAAGCTATCACGGTCTGGCAGAGAAGCGCGAGAAAAATTATATTGCGTAGAAAGACCTTTTTTCTCATTCTGAATAAAGAGGTTTTATTCGGTCGGAGCGATCCGGGTTTAGCCCTATATCTTTTTGGTTTTGTGAAAGAGAAATAATCATTATGTGCCATTTTAGCCGCCTTAGAATCATTTTTTATGCGGAAGATTATGCGTCTAAGAGATTTGATTCGTGTTCATCTTAGATTTCTTCCCTATAAGGTAGGCGCATCCGCCTTTGTTTGCAATCTGCCCTCTGCGCAAGCCAATATCATCGCTGATATCCTTCAACCTTCTTAAAGTTATTTTCTTACGAATAGAATATTGCTCTAAAACACATATCTAAATCATTTTCTATAAATATTCTTCAGATTTATTAGAAGTTTTGGGGCAGACCCCATCCAGCTGAAAGTCTTCTTTTTTTAGTTTGGACTGCCACGAAAATAACCAAGCGGATTCCATCCAAAAACATCAACAACTGCAAGCGCATTCATGGATTCTACAGAAGCTGGAACGAAGAGGTGGAGAAGTAGGTGCCGTGAAACACATTCCTTCTTTGAATACAGAGGTTCACTGTAGGGGTACACCGGGACGCATTTCGCTTTGATTTCTGCCATAGGTTTACGCGTGCGCCGTTTGGCGCATAAACCTCCGGCGTGCTGGCAAGCTACGCCATAGGCGAGCAAGCTCCCGTCTACGCGATACTGACCAAACGCAAAATGTAGGTTATTTCCTAGAAGCATATTTCGCGAAAATCGCATTTTTTACATTTTTCTGTGTCTTCTTTTTCAGGAGGATTTTTTGTAAATTTTCCATCGAATTCGATCATTTCCATGGATTTTTCCCCTATCAGTTCAATTGTCTCGGAATGAGAGCGTTGAGCCCAGACTGTCAATTCGAGCGGATTAAAGAACACCGAGCGTGTGATGATGTTTGATCTCTTGGATTTTTTTTCTGCGAAAATCGCAGAAAGCGTTGCTTGGATATCCCAGTTGCGAATTTCGCGAAATCCTCCTAGGTGAATACAGGTTATCTCCGGTTTATCTTCTGAGAACCACAAAAGGTCTGGAGAAACATAAACAGTTGCCCCATTTAGTTCGAATTTTTCAGGTGTTTGCAGATCGCGAAAGTGAAGGTATGGGATTTCAGAAATTTCCTTTCTTAATTCCGAATTTGCGAAGCCATCCAGGGCTGATTTGAATTTTTCTGCAAGCGATTCTTTTGTCTGTGATGGGGGTAATTCTTTGTAATACAGTTCTGAGATCGAAGAGTTTTTCCCTTCCGAATCCGAGTAGTTCGTGCTCTTTAGAGCTTCGTTCCATTTGTGTTCAAACTCAAGATTTGCAACGTAAAAGAGGCTTTTGATATTGTGATGCCCCGGATCTGATAAACTCTTGACATATTTTTTTATGGATTCCCGAAAAACTGAGGACAGCCATTCATCGGATTTTTTGAGATTTTTAAGGTGGTAAGCCTTTTTCTTGGCTGGATCTGCAAATTTTTCCCAGCCTCCCCATGAGAAAATATATCGATAAAAATACGCCCTTCGACAAAATTCGAAGCAATCTATCCTGTATGTTGAAATTGAAAAAGATCTTTCCAGCATTACGGCTATTATCTTTTTGTTTTTTCTTATAAATATCGCACTGCTATCGTGTTTTTCCATGATCTTAAGCTTTTGCTTTTTCAGTTTTAAGTGATAAACTCTGCGAATGATTGTTGAGTTGGTATAAAGATTTAATTCTTCAGATTGGAGGGAGAACTCATGAAATATATCTTGATAGTGATTGTTGGAGCCTTGCTTTCAGGTTGCGGAGAATCGTTGCCGGAGCAGGACGTTAAAGACGTATACGTTAAGCCCGTCTATAAAGAAGAAAAGGCGGTAAAACAGGAGAATACAGTACAGGAAATGCCGTCGGTTCAACCGGAAAAACCTGATGAAAAGGCAAAAGAAGAGACCACTGTGGCTCCCGAAGCGAAGCTGGTTCCTTCCGAAGCGGCGGCTCCGGCTCAGCCTCAGTCGGTTGTAAGCGATACGGTAAACTCCGCAGTTAACTACGGGACGGGCTATACGCATCTCTCCGTAAAGAAAAAGCAGGAAGAAAAGCTCAAGGCGATCCAAGGACGTCAAGAGCAGAAATTGCAAGAAGTGTTAGAGGAGTGAGATCACGTATTGTCATGACAAGACTTCAGCTGATAAGGAATTTTTCAATAATTGCCCACATTGATCACGGTAAATCCACTCTTGCGGATCGTCTTCTTGAGCTCACTGGTACAGTTCAAAAAAGGGAACTGCAGGAGCAATTGCTGGATGGTATGGATCTGGAGAGGGAAAGGGGTATAACGATTAAATCTCATCCGGTGAGGATGAGTTATTCCTACAATGATGGGAACAGTTATGAGCTCAATCTGATAGACACTCCCGGACATGTTGATTTTACGTACGAAGTGAGCAGAGCCTTATCTGCATGTGAGGGGGCTATATTGGTTGTTGATGCGACGCAGGGAGTTCAGGCGCAGACCGTTGCCAATCTAAACCTGGCGCACAAGCAGAATCTTCATATAATCCCCGTAATCAACAAAATAGATCTTCCTGCCGCTGACGTAAAAATGTGTTTGGAGCAGATTGAAGAGATACTTGCGATTCCTAAAGAAGATGCGCTCTGCGTTAGCGCAAAGACCGGGGAGGGGATTCCAGAACTTCTGGATGCGATAGTCGAAAGGATTCCTTCGCCTGCGCCAGATAAGAAAGATTACAGCAGGGCATTGATATTCGATTCCATATACGACGCCTACCGCGGAGTTGTGAACTATGTTCGCGTGTTTGATGGTTCGCTTTATGCAGGAATGAAGATAAGGCTTCTTAACAACGATATCGTTGGAGACGTGAAGGAAGTTGGTATTTTTACCCCCAAGATGAAATCTTTGGACAAGCTTGAGATCGGTTCTGTCGGATACGTGATTCCAAATCTCAAGAGCCCCCATGATACGAAGATTGGAGATACGATGGCCGATTCTAAGGCTATCAGGCCTGAAGCGCTTCCCGGTTTCAAGGAAGTGAAGCCAGTAGTATTCAGTGGGATATATCCGATTGACAGTTCGGACTATGAACAATTGAAGGCTAGCATGCCAAAGTTGCGGCTGAATGACTCGGCCTTCAACTACAGCGCTGAAACCTCTGTTGCCCTAGGCTTTGGCTTTAGGTGCGGATTCCTCGGCCTCCTGCACATGGAGATAATACAGGAACGTCTGCGCAGGGAATATGACATGGATATCATTTCGACCTATCCCAGCGTGATATACAAAGTCTACACCAGGGACGGCCAGTCGCTAGAAATAGACAATCCAGTTCTTATGCCGGATCCCGCAATAATTGACAGGATAGAGGAGCCGTTTCTTTTGACAAAAATAATAACCCCTAACGGTTATATCGGAGACATAATGAGCTTGATAATGTCAAAAAGGGGAACATGCCTGGCAACGGAATCCGCAGACAGCAAGCATGTGGTTATGACTTCGGAACTTCCTATGAGCGAGATACTTGTGGATTTTCATGACAAGCTGAAGTCTATTACCAGGGGCTATGGAAGCATGGACTATCAATTTAGCGGATACAAAGAGGAGAATCTTGTCAAGCTGGATATTCTTGTAAATAACGAGCCTGTTGATGCGTTCTCAGCGATCGTGCATGTGGAGCATGCCCAGTCTAAGGGCAGGCAGATATGTGAAAAGCTGAAAGAGGTTATTCCTCCTCACATGTTCCAGATAGCGATTCAGGCTGCTGTCGGTGGAAAGATAGTTGCCAGGGAGAATGTGAGACAGCTCCGTAAAAACGTGATAGCAAAATGCTACGGTGGGGATATAACTCGTAAGCGCAAACTCCTTGAAAAGCAGAAGGAGGGCAAGAAGCGAATGAAGCAGTTTGGAAGTGTTAATATTCCTCAAGAGGCCTTTGTGGAGATACTTAAGACCTAAAAGATTTGGGTATTTTTCCTAATTCACGATAGAATGAAGAAGGCCGCAAATGCCAGCATGTTGTGTACCGCGTGGAATAATATAGGAGCAAGAAGCGACCTGTATTTAATCATTACGTATTGCAGTATTATTCCAAGAACGAAAAGTCCGGCGGCGCGCACTGGATCGCCGTGAAGTATCGAAAAGACAATGGCGCTCAGTATCGTTGGCAGGACAAATCTAGAGCCCTTCAGGAACCGGCGCAAAAAGTCGAAGATCGAAAGTCTGAATGCTAGTTCTTCCGCAATCGGAGCTACGAATATTCCAGAAAAAACTAGGAGAGTCATCTCATAGCTGTTCCGAGTCATCAGGAATTCCATAAGTCTGTCAACAAACGATATGCCGGCTTTTTTCATAATAATATTTGTTGCTATGGCCGACAGGAGTATGAACGGGAATGAAATTGATGCAAGACCTGATATTTTCGCGCAGGAGCTGATATTTAGTTTTCGCAATTTCAAGACGATTGGGATTTGTTTTTTCTTGAATATTAGAAATGCTGGTAGAAGCACTGCAATGAGGAAGCTCCCCTGTAGGGCAATTAGACCTGCTACAATTTCGATAGGTTTTGATTCATGCTGGATGATTTGTTGAATTGCGCCGTTTGCGATGTACGCCATTATCACCGCGAGGGCGGAGCATTTTCTAAAGAGCTCAATTTGAGAATATTTAGGATGTGAGATCGAATTCATCTGTGTATTGCAGGGATAATTATGGGCGATTCCTGAAACGTCCAGGAACAGTATTGAGTTTTGTATTTTTCTCCTCCGTGGAGATCAATATCTTTCACATAGCTCACGTTCAAGCCAGCCGATCTTGTTGGTTTCATTCGCTATCGCATCCGGCTTTAGGCTGTCCTCGCAATGTCCGTCGCAGAAGGCGGCGACAGCTCTCGATTGATGTCTGAAATGCACCCTAGGCTCCAGCTCAGCTCCCGTAGCGTAGCTGTATCTTGACCAAAAATACCAGCTCTCTTTTAAGTCTCCGGACATGCTTGCTGAATCTGTAAATATGACAGTCATTTCCGGTCTTTTGATTTCCTCCAGTCTTGCTGGCGGGCTGTTAAGGATTTCATCCAAATTTGAGCCTGGCATCGGACTGCCTCCTACGTATTCGGCATTGATCCCGTACGATGAGATTGGAACTTTATTGCCATCAAGGGGCGTATAATCGGTGAAGGCCGGGCATTTAAGCAATTCTGGGGAGCTAATATAATCGGCCATTGCTCCCCCGGAGAAATTTGCATTCGCACCGTCATATCCGGTACACCAGTATTTGATCTTTCCCGGTGTGATTTCTCTATACGCTTCTGGGAAAAATCCTTGCTCCTGGCTGTACATTTTTGCCGCGATTGTTATCTGTTTCAAATTTGATACGCAGTTTGTCCTATGCGCCTGTTTTCTTGATCTTGAAAGGGAAGGGATCATTATTCCGGCCAGCATTGCTATAATTGTGAAGACTACGAGGAGTTCCAAAAGGGAGAATGGGGCCAAAATAATCTTGTGAGACTTTGCCTTAATTTGAAATCGGCTCCTATCGATCTTTTTACTTCTCAGGTTCGTCATTTTTGTCATCCCCTGTTTTAGATGCCTTTAAAATCATAAAGCGATTTGCCTCTTTGACTATTATGAACTCGGCCTGTCGCCTTTGGTTGGAGTTTGAAATCATCGCTCTGAATACGGGGTTGCTGCCTGTCTTCATACTGTCAGCGGTCACATCGGTTATTGCCCATGTGTCATCTTTTGTTGAGGATAAGATAGTCCTTATTGATTCCTTCCAAGTTGGAGGTATTCTTTCGGCGATGTGGTCGTCAGGATTTTTCCCGTTCCTGGCTGCGAGCAGTGATTCGGAAATAAATTCTTTTGCTGCGGAAATGTCGTCCGGGTTATATTTTGGTTTCTCCCAAGCTTCTTTTGAAGGTGAATTTATTGTCATGATTTGCCATATCATCAATCCTATGAAGGTGAGGGCTATTACCACAACTGGGGCTATGAAGTAGATTCCGTGATTGTGGCTTTTTTTCTTGAGTTCTTCTTCGAGTTTTTTTCTGTCTTCCATCGCGACGTTTATGGAAGTCTGTTTTACATGTTCTTTTTTTTTCTTTTCAGAGACCTCATGCTTTTTAGCGGCTTCCCTGACTTTCCTCTGGATCTCTCTAAGTTCATTGCTCATATCTGCCGCCTTTCGATTTTGCATCCTTGTATGAATATTCTTTTTCCCATTTCCATCGGTAGATCGAATTGTTCGCTAGTCTGCCACTTGAAGTTTGGCTTCAGGCTTCGCAGCTCTGCCAATTCAGCCTCAAGCGAAGAGGGCGTTTTGTAAAATATATAGCTGCCTTGTTTTGAAATCATATTTGAACTTCCCGCGCATATCTTTTCGCTTTTGCCGACAGCTCTGGCCGTTATTATATCATATCTGCCTGAGAATTCAGGTTCTCTGTCGATTTCTTCGGACCTCCAACTTATCGCCTCGAGGTTGCGTATTCCCAGGATTGAAGCTGTATTTCTTATGAAGGCCGCCTTTTTTTGTGACGATTCCACTGCGTGTACTCGGGCCTTTGACCCGAGAGCGATTATAAACGCCGGGAATCCAGCTCCGGAACCGATATCGCAAACTTCAGAATCGTCCCTTATGAGGTCCCGATAGAAAAGAAATATTGATGCTGAATCACAGATATGTTTGATCCAGAATTCTCTTTCGTCCTTTATTGATGTGAGATTGTATTTCTTGTTTTCTTCAAGAATATGTCTCATCAATTTTTGAGATTTATCAAAGAACTCCTCGCCTTCTATTCCACATTTTGAAAGAAAGGATTTGACATCAAGCATAAAATCTTTGTCCTGCATTTTATTTCCCGTTGACCAGGTGATATACGGAGCATGCGATGTATACGATTCCGCACGCGAGGGATATTGCCGAACAGAACTTCCTCTGGTTTGATGATTTACTGACTGCTCTGAAAAAATCTCTCGCGAGGCATGGCTTGCCGCTGATTATTATTCCACATGTGCCAGTGAAAAAACATGTGATTGACACTAAAGGACTCAAGGGAGGATTCAAAGCAAAAACCCATTGCAGATGGTAGTGGGATATCAATATCATAAGCGCTCCAGCCGATCTTGCCGGCAGAAAATCGAGCAGAAAATACGCGAGCCAAGTCAAAATGAACGCCATAGGTATGAAATACGAACTTATCGCCTGTCCGAGGAAAATGCTTGAACCATGCATGGCGCACCAAATGAAGGCGGCAAAAGACATAAGCAATCCGCTTATCTTTTCCCTGCATAATTTCTCACGAAAGGACACCTTTTCAACAGAATCGTCGCTCTTTGATATGAAGACAGACAGAGCCAAGAAGAATATCCCGTACGCCATCATTGATGATGCGAATATATATGTCGCGAGCATGTGTCGAGTTTATCCGATTTTATTGATTTGAAAAAAACAGACTCAAATATAACTTAGGAAAGGTTTTATTCAAAAACGTATGTCTAATAAAAATGCTTGTCACGGGAGCATCGAAATACATGTTGAAGCTTGGAGTTAATGTAGACCACGTGGCCACCGTCAGGCAGGCGCGCAGGGCTTCTTTGCCTAGTCCCCTTGAAGCGGCGATGCTTGCTGAAAAAGGCGGAGCAGACGGGATTACCGCACACCTTAGGGAGGATAGGAGGCATATTCAAGATATCGACATGGCACAGCTTGCCGATAATGTAAAATCTCTGAACATGGAGATGGCGGTAACTGAAGAGATGGTTGGCATAGCTTGCAGATTGAAGCCGGAGAACTGTTGCCTAGTACCGGAGAAGAGAGCAGAGCTAACGACCGAAGGCGGCTTGGATGTTCTGAAGGATAATGTCAGGATAAAGACTGCTGTGTCGGAACTTAAGAACGCTGGAATTACGGTCAGTATATTTATAGACCCGGAATTTAAACAGATAGAGGCGGCCGCTGATACGGGGGCTACTTTTATTGAACTTCACACTGGTACTTACTCCCTTGCTGGGGCCGCTGATGTGAAGCGCGAATTGAATCGTTTGATAGATTCTGCGAAATTCGCATCAGGCTTAGGTCTGAAAGTGAACGCCGGACATGGAATAGATTATTTGAACATAGATTCCATACTGGAAATTCCGAATTTGGTTGAACTCAACATAGGTCACAGTATAGTTGCCAGAGCTGTGATCTGCGGATTCGAAAATGCGGTCAGGGAAATGAAAAACAAAATGCTAAAATACAAAAATTGAGGTGGGATTATGCCTACTAGTGTTCTCAAAGAGATTCTTGAGCTTGGAGTGCAATCGAATGCGTCCGATTGGCATATAAGAGAGGGATGTCCCATAACCTTGAGGATAGCGGGGGAGCTCGTTGACAGCGACTTGGTTGCCACCAGCGATTATATGCGGAAAGTGGTTGACACTTTTTTGAGATCTGAGGAGTGGATGTCCAGGTTCAAGAGAACTGGGGACTTGGATTTGTCTTATGTTGAAGATGGAGTTGGGCGCTTCAGGGTGAACATTCACCGCCAGAGGGGTATATGTTCAGTAACTATGCGACATGTTAAATCCGATGTTATGGATTTTGATAAGCTTGGGGTTCCCGCTTCACTTAAGAAGATCGCCGAATCTGAGCGAGGAATAGTGATTGTCTCTGGAACAACTGGTAGTGGAAAGTCAACGACGCTTGCCGCCATGATAGAGCACATAAATATGACGATGCGGAAGCACATAATAACGATAGAGGATCCTATCGAGTACGAATTCAAGGATAAAAAGTCGGTATTGGAACAGAGGGAAGTTGGTCTCGATACTGAGACTTTCTACTCGGCGCTCGTCCACGTTTTGCGCCAGGACCCTGATGTGATAATGATAGGTGAAATGAGAAACAGGGAAAGCTTTGATGCCGCACTGCAGGCATCGGACACGGGCCATCTTGTCCTTACTACTCTGCATTCCACAAACGCGTCTCAGGCGGTAACTAGAATCCTTGATTTTTATGAAAAGAACGAGCAGGACGCCATTCGGAGCGCCCTCGCTATAAATATAAGGGCGATATGCGCTCAGAGGCTTCTGCCGAGAGCTTTTGGTGGTGGGGTGATTCCTGCGATAGAGGTGATGATAAATACCGCACTGATAAGGAAGCTGATGAACGAGAATAAGCTCGAAAAGCTTCCTGCCGCGATAGAAAACAGCCGCGATGAAGGCATGCAGTCGTTCAACCAATCGCTTCTTGGTTTGGTTAACGAAGGATTGGTCACTGAGGAGGATGCCCTGAAGGCGGCTACAAATCCTGAGGCTCTTAAGATGAACCTCAAAGGTATATTCCTAGATTCGAAATCAGAAATAATGGGTTAGAAAGCGGAAAGGTTCCGCTTGAAATGTGCCAGAAAAAATGTTGTAAAACAGGAGAGGCGATGCGTATAAGTGTCTGTAAAAGCAAGATACACAAGGCGAGAGTGACGGCGTGTGAACTGGATTATGAAGGAAGTCTTCTGATTGACACAGAAATCTTGAATGAAGCAGGAATGTTTCCTTACGAAAAAATTCTTGTTGCAAATGCCGATAACGGGGAAAGATTTGAGACCTATGCGATCCCTGGCGAGGCCGGAAAGAGACAGATAATGTTGAACGGTCCCGCAGCAAGAATGGGCAAGATCGGCGATGTCATTACCGTTATGTCGTTTGGACAGATAGAAGATAAGGAAGCCCGTGGATTTAAGCCCAAAATAGTTGTTATGGACGAAAAGAATAAAATTATAGCCAGGAAAGGGGCTTTGGCGTGAAAAATGCTGTCAACTATTTTATGAAGGATAGCGGACAGACCACGGTTGAATATTCGATTATGTTGGTGATGTTTTTGTTGATTGCGCTGGTGATGATTGTTCTTATCGATGCGATGAACAATTATGGATACAGGCTCTTGTCTCTCGTAGGGCTGGATTATCCTTAATCCAGGATTGAAAAAAAACTTTGATGTGATATGTTCCTAGGAAACAAAATTGAGGAGATGATCAATATGAAGAAAATGAGAAAGAAAAGTGGCGGACAGACTATCGTTGAGTACATCCTCATAATTACTCTTGTTGCTATAGCCTCCCTTGTGGTTTTGGGGCTGTTCAGTGACAGAGTCAGGGCCATAATCGCTGGCGTCGCCACCGAGCTCGGATCCGACTCGGCAGAAGAAGCTTACGGTGATGAAGGTGATGCGCTGAATGCTCTCAAGACAATTGATGAGGGCGGTCTGGAACAGGAATAATAGCATTCTGTTTCGCTGAGTCTTTTGCACTGAAGCAGGCGATTTTGGCATTTTAGGCTTTTTCTCCTTTTTGGTGCAGTCGGGAATCTCGAATTATAGTCGCTCCTGCCCAGAAGTGCGTCATGTAAATGGGACTGCCATTATGAAATTCGGCAAAAAATGTTTTTATAAGTCCGCTGAATTCTCGGCGTTATCCGATGAAAGCGGGCAGTCTATACTAGAGTCGATACTAAGTATGCTTGCGCTTCTTATTGTTTTGCTTGGCCTTCTCCAGATATTTCAACTCGCGACGGCAAAACTGTTGACGAACTATTCCGCCTTCAGATCAATAAGGTCTTATGTGGTCGGATTTGAAGATCATCTGATTGCTCGCAGTTCACGTGTTGCAGCAATAGGTGCTTCTGGAAAAATGGTTTATCCAGACAATGAGAGCTATTCTTCCCCTCAGGCGCAATTTGAACACGAGCGGATTGCGATTCCATACTACATTAGTGGGACTAGATGGATGGAATATGAATACTGGTTCGGACAGAATGAATATAATCCTAATTATTACCATCAGAGTGTTATCCCACCTCAAACCAGTTTAGGCTATTCATTGGCCTCCAGTTCGCTTGGAGAGTCTGCTATTGCCGTCTCTTTTGACAGCTACCCTTTTGCCATACTTGATATGGCGGACAGAAACAGAGTCTGGCTGACTCTGGGTGAGTCCACAGACATAAGTTCAACCGCCGGTCTAATGAATCACTCCGCAGACTACCTGAACGATAACTGAGTCTAATTATCTTGGGTTTAACCTATGTTTAAAAGGCGAAAATGTGAGGAAGGTCAGACGCTTATACTTGGTGTTCTTTCTATAATAGTCCTTCTTATTGCCACGCTTATAATTTTTGACCTTTCCTCGGTAATAAAAACAAAGTTGAGGTCCCAGACTGCGGTTGATGCTGCGGCTCTAACGGGCGCGAAATGGCAGGCTTACAGTTTGAATGCGATAGGAGAACTCAATTTGGTGCAGGTATGTACTGTAATAGTTAATGGTATCCCGCCAATAGGCGATGACAGTCCTCCTGGCATATCAGAATCCGTTCAGCTTGTGAACAAGATGCAGGCTCAGATAGCGTTTGTTGGTCCGATGATAGGTTTTGGTGCCGCGCAGCAGGCGGCAAAGAATAACAGGATACCTTCAAATTCTCACTATACAAGAGTAGTTGGACAGCATATAGATCTTTTGCGAGATAATTCCGCATACGGTCCGTACACGGAATATTTTTTGGCGCAGACGGTGGAAACTTATAGGTGGCGTACCCCGTATGCGGACGTTGTGGAGGATGTTTGTTTTGCCGGGGGTGGGATAGCCGTTGCTCCCAATACCAGATTTGCCGGATTGCCAGCTGTAGAGCCTGCGTGGCTTATGGATTTGAGTCTATATGATTCAATAACATCTAGATATTGGTGTTATCCGTCTCTTCGTTGGCTACTAAAAACACATATATTTGAGGGTAAATGGTGGGATCTCAATATTTCAACTGATCTTGGTCGTAATTTCCCATATGAGAGCGAATATCTAACTTTGTGTACCGAATTTTCTGGCGGTGGGTCTTCAGGGGGGGGCGATGCGGTGCTGTTTGGTGAAATGGCCGCAGAACGAAGCCTTGCCCTTGCGGATGAATACAATAAAGACAATCCGGACGACAGAGATTTGATAGATACGCCTCTGCCCTACGTGAGATGGTGTTACTACGAGAGCGGATGGATGGAAAGCCCGTCCGTTGAATGGCTCGATGGAACATATTTACGTGGAGGACTGAAGCCGGAATATGCCTATGGCGGCGCAGTCACAAAAATGACATCGGATATAGATATAGAGCGTAAGTCCGGCGCGTACTCCGCGAATAGCATCAAGAGCAGATCTCCAATAAGCAAAAGCTCCACTCCGACAATTTCTTCAAAGAGTTCAGCTATGGCCAAACCGCTTGGTTTTCTCGAATCTCCGGAGGAAAAATTTCCTCCATATATTTCTGGAATGGTTCTGCCAGTCTTTGACAAGTCAAGGCTAATCCCAGTGGCAATGCAGGACCCTATGACTGGGCTTTATGATCCGTTTGACCGTAGACTTTATGATTTGTATCGTTTTCTTATATGGTTGCAAGATGTTGATGATATATATAATCCTGGAAGTTCTCCGCCTTCGGGAGGACAATATTTTCTCAACGCCCTGCGTTCTCTTGGGCAGGAGACTTGGCGAAGTCAGGGGTACAACAGAAATTATGTTCCGACTGGATCGTATCCTACCGAATTATATGATCCAGACACAAATCCTACCGGAGCAGGCTGGCTCCAAATGGGCCATACATATCAATATGATTCCGGAGGCAACCCTATAGGCGTAGCAGATGTAAATGAAGACACATGCGATTACAATCCGGATGGTGTCTCCGGAGGAACCGGTCCTTCGATAGTTCATTAATTTGTGTTGAAAAATCTTCGAAAGAAAGTAAATTGCCCGCAGCTTGGAACTCTTGCAAAAAACCACAAAACAAAAGCAAATCTGAATATTGCAATTGTTCCCGGAAGATTTTGATTTATTTTTCAACGCATTTGATGGTGGATTTATGTTTCCTATCAGTGATCCGGTATTGGTATTTACCGTTTTGATACTTACAATGCTTGTCGCTCCACTGGTTGCGGAAAGACTTCGCCTGCCTGATTTAGTTCTACTTCTCCTCGCCGGAGTCATGCTCGGATCCAAAGGATTTGGAATACTTCCAAACGATTCGTCGGTGAAACTTTTTGGAAGCGTAGGACTCCTATATATAATGTTTTTGGCCGGCTTGGAGATAGACTTGCATCGTTTTGTACGCACCGGTCTCAAAAGCGGGGTCTTTGGGATCTTTACATTTGCCATACCTCAGGGAATCGGTATGATTATTGGCAGGTACGTCCTTGGTTTCGACTGGGTTTGTTCTGTTCTGCTTGCGAGTATGTTTGCATCACGCACACTTCTTTCGTATCCGATAGCGAGCCGCCTTGGAATCTCGCGCAAAGAGCCTGTCGCGATAACCGTTGGCGCCACGATAGTCACAGATACTCTCGCTTTGCTGGTGCTTGCGGTAATCGCGGACAATGCGAGGGGTGTTGAACTAGGACTGTATTTTTGGCTCGGCGTAGGCGCAGGGATGTGTGCCTTGATACTTATAATCTGGTACGGCATACCTCGGCTTGCGAGGTGGTTTTTTGGAAATGTCACGGAAGAAGGAGGGGCGCAGTTCCTTTTCGTTCTGGTATTATTATGCGCGTGTTCTTATGTTTCCCATTTTGCGAAACTTGAACCTATCATAGGAGCCTTTCTCGCAGGCGCGGCGTTTAACCGACTTATACCGGAAAATAGCGTTTTGATGAATAGAGTGACATTCGCGGGCAAAACTATATTTATCCCGTTTTTCCTCCTGTCGGTCGGAATGCTCGTTGATCCTATGGCTATTCTTTTCGATCCACGTTCATGGTTCGTATCCATAGTGATGGTTGTTGTAGTCGTAGGCACGAAGTTTGCCGCCGCGTGGCTGGCCGGAGCAGTTTTTGGCTATAATCCTGACGCGAGAAAGGTAATGTTCGGCTTGAGCGTTGTGCAAGCGGCGGCAACCCTTGCCGCGGTTCTGATAGGTTATGAACTTAAGATATTTGACGAAAGCGTACTCAATGGTGCAATAGCGATGATCGCGGTTACATGTCCTCTTGGCGCTTGGGCAGTGGAAAAATACGGAAGGAGACTTGCCGAAGAAACAATCCAACGCAAAGAAGGACCAACAGTTGAACAGAGGATGCTCGTGTTGCTTTCAAATCCGAATTCTGCCACCAAAATTCTAGACCTTGCTTTTTGTATTCGTGACACATCGAAGCCGGGTATAATAAATCCCATAAATGTTATTCGCAATGATGATAATGTGGACGAATCCGTTATGAGAGGGGAAAAACTCCTTTCCGAGTGTATGGCACATGCAAATTCTGCCGGAATGTCAATAATACCTTCCGTAAGGATTGCTTCAAATATATCAGATGGAATAACCCGCTCAGCAAAGGAGCTGCGCTCGAATCTCCTGCTTTTGGGTTGGATAGGAGCTCAGGGAGCTCAATCAAAAATATTTGGCTCTCTCTTTGAAAATCTCATAGAACTTTGTCCGACTAGGATAATTTTCTGCCGTCTCGTCAAACCAATAAATACCACGCTCCGTCTTCTGGTCCTGTTTCCGCCTATGGCTGAGCGTCATCCCTCCCTAAATCAACTTCTCGCGGATATTAAATTTTTATCAAAGCAGATAGGAGCGGAAATCAGGGTTTACACAGCATCAAAGGAAATCGGAAACTTGCGCTCAATGATTGAGACCGCTCGGCCATCTCGACCTGTGACCTTTGTGGAAAATGAATCAATGTTTGATGCCAGAAGAAGACTTTTTTCTGATGTGGGCAGTCATGACATGATTTTTATGATAGCTGAGCGCAGGAGTAGCGTATTATGGGCACCTACGATAGATAAGACTTCCGAAGCGGTCGCAGAGAAATTTAATGATAATAATATGCTTTTGGAATATCCGCCGCTAGTTATAGGGGACGATGAAGTTATAGGAGAAGAAGTCTCAATTCCTCCGCGGATGGAGTTTCGTTCTTTTGACATTGGCTGCGTTTATGGTCTTGATGCGGCGATAAATAAAATGGTGGTGGATGGGGGCGGAATCTGCGAATCAGCAATTGAAGAGGCGAAAGAACTGCTTCTCCTCTCTGGTAGATCGTATCCGATACAATTGTCGCAAGAAGCCGTTCTGCTTCACGCCCACTGCCAAGATATCGAATGTCCCCTGATGATAGTGGCATCATCATCAAAAGCTTTTGAGCTTCCTGGAGCGAAAAGCAGGGCTCGCATAATCATTGCCTTGCTCAATCCAAGGGGAGCCCCATCAGAACAGCACCTTAAATCTCTTGCAAAACTGGGGCGCCTTTTCCTGGATAAAAATGTGGTTGATTCGATTCATCAGGCTGTTACCGCTGAAGGAATTAGAAAAATTATTGAGAAAAATTTTGTGTAAGATTTGTTTTTCTCCTTCTATCCTGTACATTTCGGCGCCGCGTGGAACAAAAATCGCCTTATGCGATTCTTCCGCTCCGGGCAAATGTTGTAAAAAACAAAAAATAAGAGGTTATAAATGACTGGCAATAAGAAACTTGATCAGTGGATTCAAGAAGTTAAAACGCTTTGCAAACCGGACTCTGTGTATGTTTGTGACGGGACCGCCGGAGAATATGATAGGATGATAAAATTATGCCTTGATGCCGGGCTTGCACAGAAACTAAACGAAAGCAAGCGCCCCAACTCGGTGCATTTCCGTTCAGATCCCTCGGATGTCGCAAGGGTTGAGGATAGGACTTACATGGCATCTAGAAAAAAGGATGATGCCGGACCCACAAATAATTGGGCCGACCCTGTTGAATTGAAAAAAAATATGTCGAAGCTCTACGATGGCTGTATGCGCGGAAGAACAATGTTTGTTATTCCATTCAGTATGGGCCCTATAGGATCTCCAATATCAAAGGTTGGAATAGAAATTACTGATTCGGCTTATGTCGTGGCAAACATGCACATAATGACAAGGGTGGGAAAGAAAGTCCTCGACGTCCTCGGAAAGGACGGGGAATTTATCCCATGTTTGCATTCTGTTGGCAAACCTCTTGGTCCCGGAGAAAGCGACGGCGGCAAATGGCCATGCGCTCCAATCGAGCAAAAATATATCAGCCATTTCCCTGAAGAAAATCTAATATGGAGTTACGGTTCGGGGTACGGCGGGAACGCTCTTCTCGGTAAGAAATGTCTTGCCCTTAGGATAGCTTCAGCAATGGCAAGAAGAGAAGGATGGCTCGCCGAGCATATGTTAATTTTACGCCTAACAAATCCGGAAGGAAAACGTTTCCACATTGCCGCCGCGTTTCCTTCAGCTTGTGGAAAGACCAACTTGGCGATGCTTCGTCCGACAATACCAGGGTGGAAATGCGAGTGTATAGGTGATGATATCGCTTGGATGAAGATAGCGCCGGACGGTTCTCTCAGGGCGATAAATCCTGAAGCCGGCTTTTTTGGTGTAGCTCCGGGGACAAGCTATTCCTCGAACCCAATGGCGATGGATACTATAACAAAAAATTGTATTTTTACGAACTGCGTCGTTACGGACGATGGCGACGTGTGGTGGGAAGGAATGGGATTGCCATGCGAACACGGAACTGATTGGAAAGGCCGTGATTGGACTCCGAAAAGCCCCGATAAGGGTGCTCATCCTAACGCAAGATTTACTGCGCCCGCAAAGCAGTGCCCCGTGATATGCCCTGATTGGGAGGATCCGCAAGGAGTTCCGATAGACATATTTGTTTTTGGTGGGAGGAGAAGCTCTGTTGTTCCTTTGGTCACCCAGTCGTTCGACTGGGAACA
>CAZXAC010000025.1:0-13166 GCA_964638335.1 uncultured Lentisphaera sp.
TCGAAAGCCATGGAATATTCTCTTGTTGATCAAAGCACTGGTGAAGCTCCCAAGCATCCATCCAAATTCCGGATGGGATGGGACAAAGATGCCTTGCTGCTGGAAATAGTTTGCATCGAACCAGATATGAAAAACTTACTTATTTCCGATCCGGTTTATGAAGGCGATTATGTCGCGGTGGCTCTGGAAACACCCTTGAACAGTTTCTACCTGTTGCACATTAGTCCGGATGGACGTGTCCTAGACGTAAATTCGAATGCGGAAGAATGGAAATCCCTCACACAAGTGGAGGCAAGCAAGGATGATAATTCGTGGACACTGAAACTACGAATCCCAGTGGTAGATGCTGATGAAGCCGAGGCTGATCCCAATCACTCTGTTGCTGGCCGGAAACCGACAGCTGAAGATCCATGGTTCTTCATGGTCGGACGACATCGTCTGCGCGGCAATGATAGGGAAACAAGCTCTTTCAGCGCAATTAAGGACAAGAAGGGCTGGCGTAGTCTAATATCCTACGGCAAGTTGCAGGTTAAGTAAACTTAGGGAATTTGAAAATTAAATATACGCAGAGAGATGATGGAGATAGCTAATGAATCATAATGTTGGTCGGAAGGTAAGGCTGAGCGTTTCACGATTTGCATTGATAGTTCTGCTATTCGTGGCGGGAAGCCTTTGGTCTGCTGACGAGCCGGTCGCTAAGGCGGCGCAACCAATGACGCTTAAGATACTTGGTATTGGCAACAGCTTTTTGGTTGATGCTACGGGCGACTTGGGCGCGGTTTCACGCGATGCGGGATACAAGGTGATAATTTCCCGAGCGACCATTGGAGGATCTTCCTTCGAAACGCACTATGCCGCGGCGATGTTACATGAGGCTGATCCGAATGATCCGCGCGGCAAACCGTATGGCAAGAAGACCTCACTCAAGCAGATGCTGACTTCCGAATCATGGGACATTGTCACCATTCAGCAAGTCAGCCATAAAAGTTCAGATGCGACCAGTTTTTTGCCGCATGCAAAACTCCTCTGCGATTATATAAGGAAGTATGCACCTGGGGCTGAGATTGTGTTCCACCAAACATGGGCCTATCGGGAGGATAAGTTCAAAGATGGAGCAGCCGGTCAAATTGCCATGTACCAAGGACTCACCCGTGCGTATCACAGCATGGCTAAGGAACTTGGAATACGCCGAATCATCCCAGTCGGCGACGCCTTCCAGCTCACTTGGGAATCTCCAGTTGGTAAATATCAGCCGGACCTTAATTTCGACTACAAGAACGCCAAGTATCCTGCCAGTCCTGCGGACAAGAATTCACTGCATGCCGGCTTCAGTTGGAGAAAGACCAGCGGGGGGGATAGTCCACGGGATCACGATGATCCGATGAGTAAGGCTGATGCTTCCGGTATGCGCTCGTCAAATGATCGCGGACATCTTGGGCCAGACGGCAAATACTTGGCGGCCTGCGTGTGGTTTGAGTTCTTATTTAAGAGTGATGTCAGGAAGATCGGCTACAAGCCGTCCGGCATGGAAAATGATAGAGCTGAATTCCTTAAGAACATCGCCCACCGCGTAGTCAGCGAAGGAGTCAGACCCGCAGCTTGGCCCGAAGGCGTGGAATAAAAGTAAATTAAACTTTTTAATACAATGTAATAAGAGGAGAAGACAATGAGGAAGTTGTTTGCGAGTCTCATGTTGGCTGCGTTGTCGCTTGCGAGTTTCGCAGGAGAGAACCCTGCCAGCGAGGAAGCTTCCAAGCCCTGGCGCTCAGGATGGTTTGCGCATTGGAACGATCCCAGCGGCGACGATATGATTGCCGCTGCGAAGGATCTCGAATTCAACGCATTGGTCGTAGGCGGGAGCTTCACTCCAGAGCGGATGCAGGAATTTTCCCTCAAGGCAAAGAAAGAGGGAATTGACGCCTACCTGTGGTTTTTTCCGATGCTTCCGAAGGATCAGGATAAGGATAAATTTATGCAGGTAATGCCGGAGAAGGACGTAAAACTTCTTGAGAAATGCAAGGCCAACAAGGAATGGAAGAAGACATTGCAAGGAGGTGGAGAGCCGCTTCCGGGTTATGAAGAAGTACACAGAAAACCTCTTCCGTGCTTTCATCGCAAGGAAGTGATGGATGCGATGAAGGACGCGATTCGTGAGATGATAGAGAAGTGTCCGGCTATGGCGGGAATTGCCTTCGATGGTTTCGCATATCAGAACTTCCGGAACTGCGTGTGTGAGGAATCGCTCCGCCAGCTCGGCGAATTTCGCAAGAACAATCCATCTTTGTCTCCTGAAGTGTCTGAGGAAAAATTTGCCCTGGAATCACTTGTCGGAGCCATAAATGAACTTGCGAATTTCGCACGTTCCCTGAGACCTGAAATCAAGACAACGATTCATGTATGGCCAACCTATTTGCCTGAACCTCTTTATGGCAACCGTCTAGATCTTGACTACTGCGCGCAGACCGTCGCATGGTTTTACCAACCTTATTGGTCGGATGAAAAGATCGCGAGCTACACCAGAACGGTCGTTCAGGACGAGAAGAAATATTTCAAGCGTGCGAAAGGTATTCCGTTCATGGGGATCTATCTCGGGAAGAAGCATACGATTGACAAACCGCTTGATCAGTTCAAAAAGGAATTGAAAATAATTTTTGAGAACTCTTACGATACAAGCTTCAGCGTCCATGAGATTGCGGATATCGCATTCAATCCGGAATATCGCAAGGCATTTAAAGAAGCTGTCCAGCAGAAAAAATAGTTCCTGTCTTTATATTCCCAATCCCGATGTGTCGGGATTGGGGTTATCTGAATGCTTCAGCTGGACCATGTGGTGCGTGTGAGACCATTATGTAGCTGTTTATGCACACGTCGCCTCTGGAATAGGCGAAGGTCCATAGCCTTTTGCACATTTCCTTTACGATGTCAGCGTACTGTGTGTCGTTTATAAGGTTTCGCGTTTCACCGGGGTCATTCCTCAAATCATACAACTCATCAAAATCAAAACCGTTGTAAACATATTTCCAGTCACGCGTTGACACGGAACGTTGTATTCCGTAGAGTTCATTTCCATTCGACTGGGTGAAAAAAGCGTCTGACCAGTCGCTAGGAATTTGATTTTTAATGAAAGGACGAAGACTTCGTCCAGCGAAACTGCGTTCAATGGTTAAACCGCACGCATCAAGAATTGTTGGAGCGAAATCAGCGAGAGTTATAATTGAATTCTCGAGGCGTCCCGGGTTCACTGTTTCTCCTGGCCATCGAACAATTGCCGGTATGTTGTATGCTCCACGGAAGCACGGCAGGCCCTTGCACCAGAGACCATGTTCACCCATGTAGTCTCCGTGATCTGAGAGATAAATTACAATAGTATTTTTTGCTTGACCGCTTTCTTCAAGTGCAGAAAGAACTTTTCCAAACAACCAGTCCTCGTAAGAGCAGAAAGCGAGATAATGCCTGATGCCTTCGCGGTGTTCTTCGGGGCTAAGTTGGTCAAATCGTTGTCTTGTTCGGCGGTAAAGACCGGGCTTATCATTCATCCTGTCTTCAAAATTAGCGGGTAGGCTTATATCATCAATATTGTACATGTCCAAAAATTCCTTCGGAACGAAATAAGGATCGTGTGGACCACAAGTTCCAATATAATTGCAGAAGGGACTTCCATCTTTTGTGGAATCCTTTAGCGCTTTTATAGCGTTGTTTACCACGGTTTCGTCGTTGAAAGGGTTTTCCATTTCTCCAAAATGGGAGTATGTACTGTATCCAGGCCTGATGATTTGACCTTTTTCGCGATTTTCTGGTTTTGCTTGTTTTGCGATTTTCGCGTAATTATTCCATTCAAGAGTTTTAGGCTTCGGACGGAATTCTCCGGATTTGCGTGGAGCCGAGGCCGGGAATCCGTTGGGATTGTTCCAACCTCTGTCGGAAGCGGTTTCTTCGGCGCTCACATGCCATTTCCCATTGAATTCCATGCGATAACCTGCATCACGAAGATCTTCACACCATAGGCGAACACCATCGTTTAATCCCCTTGATAGGGTGCTGCCAACGTCAACATTGTTCCACACCCCGTGTTCGGAAGGATAAAGTCCTGAAAAGAAAGTTGCTCTCGAAGGACAGCAATGCGGAGAAGGGCAAAACGCGTTTGTGAATGTTACGGATTCTTTTCGGAACTTCTCAATATTAGGCATAATCGCTTTGCTTCCGGGCAAGACAGAATCCCCGCGCTGTTGATCGCTCATGAAGATCAGGATATTTGGCTTAGTTTCCATATTTATTGATGATTTCCGATTAACTTTTTTACTTCTTCTGATTGCGAATTTCGCGAAGTTCAGGTATCGAATCGGCGGCACCCTTGCGGGTAACACATATTGCCGCCGCCTGGCATGCCAGAATTATGGAATCCTTCATAATAACATTCTTTGATATCCCGGCCACGAAATATCCAGTGAACGTATCTCCTGCGGCTGTTGTGTCAACCGCTTTGACCTTGACAGCGGGGATAAAAACAATTTTTTCATTTTCAAAATATGCGGCGCCTTTTGAGCCAAGCGTCATGATGATTGAGGCTTTCGGATATTTTCTCCTGAGCTCATTCATAATATTTCGGAAACCCTTTTTGCCTGAAAGTTCAGAGCCTTCGATTTCATTCAATATAAATACGTCCACGATGTCAAGAGGATATGAGTTCAGCGACTTGCTCATCGGAGAAGGATTGAAAATGATTTTCATTCCTTTTTTATGCGATTTTCGCATTATAACAGGGATTGAACTTATTTCATTTTGCAGGAGGAGATAATCGCCTTTTGAAAATTCAGATATTACTTCTTCTGCGAATTTCGCATCAATATCCTGATTGGCTCCACCGTTTAGCACGATTGAATTTTCGCCGCTCTTATTTACCTGTATTACGGCATGTCCGGTAGGGGTCTCGCATGTTTTCAGGAAGTCGGTTTTGACTCCGCATTTTTTTAGGTTATCTCTAAGCCAGATTCCATCAGAACCTATCTTGCCAGCATGGAAAACATTAGCCCCAGCCTTGGCAAGCGCTATGGACTGATTTGCGCCTTTGCCGCCTTGGAATTTCCGGTATGATAGGCTGGATATGGTTTCTCCGGGCCTTACAAAGTGATCCACGGAATACACGTGATCTATATTGAGCGAGCCAAAATTAAGTATCTTCATTCTTTAATCCTTGTGCTATTTCAAAATAAATATTTTTCAAGAATTCTTTTTTGTGATTGCGAGGATATTTTCCCTCCAGATTTTCTGACGGATTTCTTCCGGAGCGTTTATCCTGTCGAGCAGGCGTACATGGAAATCGATTTTCTTCTTTCTGGAATCGTCTCCGTTGCCGGGAACAAAATATCCGCTGTCGGTTCCGAAACATAATCTTTCAAGACCTCCCTTGTGGATGATACCATTTGGAGCGAATGTTTCCGCCCACATATCCATTGAACGAGTTACGCAAGTGCCGCCGGATAGATCGGCGTAGATGTTATTGTGGCTTGCGCAAATTTTCCAAGCTTCTTCCCACCACGGGTTGCCGAAATGAGCCATGAGGATTTTGAGATCCGGGAATGCGCGTGCTACACGGTCGAGAGCCGCTGGGCGCATGTCGGTTATGTCGGTATAAGTTCTGCGTCCGAATATTCCGCCGGGCTCGAAATGCATTAATGTCAAGAATCCTGTATGGAATACCGCCAGCCCGTTGTTTTCGCGAACCGCGTCATAAATAGGAAAGTATGAATCGTGGCCGTATGATTTTTCCGGTGATATGAACTTGATCCCGATTGCTCCCTGCTGGAATAATTTGTCAATTGCCTCAGGATTCGTGGCGTCAAGATCCACTTGCGGAGCTGGAATTACGAAATCTCCAAAAAGTTTCTTGAGATAGAACGTAACATCCGGGGGGTCTAAGATGAGTATGCTTTCTATACCAATCTCTTTCTGGCTTTTTACATATTCCTCTGGCGTCATTTTACCCGGCTCCCAAATTGGAATTATCGGTGGAGTCGGTTTTCCTTGTGCATTGAGTTTTGCATCCATTCCGTGAGCGTGAGAATCTATTAGTAACATGATTGTTCCCTTATGTTTTTTTTATTTGAATTGAGACCTTATATATTTTTGAGCACAATCCGGAGTCGCCTGTAACTTAGCATACAAGGTTTCAGGCATCAATGAATCAAGCGCTGATTTCTTGTCCTTTTTACTTCTTGGAATTTACGTTTAGCATATTATACTTGCAATGTCTCTATTAGGAATACTGATGTTGTAGTTTGGAATTTATAATTAAAAAAATTATAAAATAAGGAATAAAAATATGGAATTCCAGTATAGTTTGAAGCCGGACATTGTCAAGAAGGTTTTCTATGTATCCCATAAGGGCAGGACTGGAGTGGACGTTACCGAAGAGCACACTCATAGGCGATTTTACCATGAATTCATATATGTGGATTACGGCACTATGCAAATTTACTTTGGAAAGAGGAAGCTACTTTTGAAGCCTGGGGAATGCATCTTCATACCGGGGCTTTCGAGCCATAGCATGAGAGGAGATGCTGGTATGTCCTACGACTATTTCAACCTCATGTTCAGCGGCAAATTGCCAGCAGATATATTTAAGAAACCTATGAAAGCTGGTCAGCGGGCATTATATCTGATAGGACAGTTGCGCCAAGAGAGCATTGCTCCACAGGCATATGGAAATCAGGCAGTCGCAGGTTTGCTAATGATGCTTATAGTTGAACTTTTGAGACAGGCAACAAATTCAGTTTCAAAACATTTACCCGAATCTCCGAACGTATGGAAATATCCTTCCGAATATGTCAATAGGGCGATGAAGATAATAGAACAAGATTATTCGAAGCAGTTGACCCTTAATCAGGTAAGCCGTTCCTCTGGGATCGGTTATTCCCGGCTTTGTAAGCTTTTAAAGGAGCAGACAGGAGAAAATTTCTGCTCAATACTTCATCGCAAGAGAGTTTCTTCCGCTAAATATCTCCTGAGGGAGAAGGGATTATCTATAGAGGAAATTGCCGAGAAAGTAGGCTATAAGGACGCTTCTTTTTTCTTCAAGGTTTTTAAGCGAATCTCTGGAATGACCCCGCTGGAATATGCTCGGAGCCTTGGAGATCCCTTGGTTTGTTTTCCTGCAAAATCGCCAGATTCAAGTCCCGAAACCCAGAAGAGAAAAAATCTTATTTGAAAGATTTTGGGCAATTTGCGGATATCGTTGGCTATAATTCCAAATATGGACAGTAAAATTGAAAAATAGGACATTGTGTTTTTAATAAAAACTTGTACGTTAGTATGGATAAGGGATAGATTGTACCTGCGTGCCACATAATTATGGAGGACAGATCATGGCAAAGAAAACAAAATTCTTTTGGGGAACAACTGTGAGAGATGGTGTAACTCTTAAATTTCTTTTGCTGGTGTTGTTGTGTGGAATTATTTCCGTTGAATGTATGGCGGAGAAAAAATCAGCGAAACCCAAAAAGCCTGAATATGGGGCCATAGTTTTTCCAAGGAAGGGAATCATAAATTTCGAGGAAGGGAGCTTTGAGATATGGCTCAAGTCAACTTACAACACAGCTGAGGCAATGTTTGGAGGAGGCAGTGGCAGATCTCCAATAACTATGATGCAAACTTTTCAACAAAATCCCAGTCCGAAGAGAGGAGAGACGTCTCAGTCTGAAACAAAAATGGAGCCGGCAAGTTTAATTATCATAGTAGGTCACATGGCGGCATCTCATGGTTATTTACATTTTAAGGGTAGAATGTTTGACGCTTTTATGGGTACCAAACCTGAGGAGCGATTAAGAAGAGCCGTTGAAGTCAATCCGCCAAAATTTGACTTCAAAAAAGATGAGTGGCATTTTGTTGCCGCCACATGGAAAAAAGTTGGGCAAGAATATGAATGCAGTTTTTACATAGATGATACTTTTAAGGCAAAAGTAAATGTTCTTGCCGATGTCGAGGGAGTTGACATGGATCCTGATAATACATATTTTTGCGTGGGGGAATATAAAGATTGCAACATGGGCGTGGATAGTTTTAGAGTTTCAAAAAGGGTCAGGACGGAAGAGGAAATATTAGAAAGTTTTAAATCCGGCTTGAAGACTGATGAATCCACTCTTCTTTTTCACAACGGATCAAGCCTTGAAAAGCTTAGAAAAACTTCCGAATGGCCCAATCCTTTCAAGTGTAATCCCAAGGGAGAAATATTTGGCGCTTACAAAATGGAAAAGGGTAAATTCGGGAAAGCGATTTTGCTGCATGTTCCCAATATGAGCAAGTAATTTGATTTTTTAAAATTGTAGATCAACGGGCTAAAATCCATAAAAGGAAGGTGACAAATGCGTAGAAATAAAAAAGGAGTCAGATTCGTTTTGAGTTTCATCCTTATCGTTGCCTTCTTAGGATTTTTTTCATTCCAATCTGATGCGGCGAAGAAGGAGAAAGAGAATAAAAAAAACACTACTAAGCCAAAGAATGAAAAGCCTCAGTATGGGGAAATCGTTTTCCCCAGGAAAGGCAGTATTGAATACGAAGAAGGGACTTTTGAGATATGGTTTAAACCGACATATAACACCGCAGAAGCAATGTTTGGAGAGAAAACGAACCGTAACACTGTTTATTTCATGAGTGTTGTTCCGGACAAGCGCGCCATGGATCGGCCAGATAACAAAAGTAATAGTGTTTCTAATCTACCCCCACCTACCATGCGTATCAATATTGGTCACTGGGCTGAAGGTCCGGGAGGCATGAATTTCTGGTCAAACATGGTTGATGGTCGCAGAGACCCAGACCAAGGCAGTCAACAAACGGCGTTTCATGAGCTAAGGAGCACCGATTTTAAAAAAGATCAATGGCATTATATCGCTGTTACCTGGAAGAAGGAAGGTGAAAATTATGAAAGCGAAATGTGCATAGACGGTGTCTTCAGAAAGAAGGCGATAGTTCCGATATTTGAGGACGTAAATGTCGACTTTGAACACATGTATTTTATAGTTGGTTCTTACGAAGACTGCAACATCGCGGTGGACAGCTTCAGGGTTTCAAAAAAAGCCAGGACCAATGAAGAAATATTGAAGAGCTTCGAATCCGGATTTTCTTCTGATGATGCAACTCTCCTTTTTCACAATGGAGCGAGCTTTGAGAAAATGAAAAAGGTGTCGGAAAGGTCCGAACCAAAAAAATGCAGCCCCAAAGGCGAAATATATGGAGCTTCAAGAATGGTATCAGGAAAGTCTGGAAAGGCAATTCTGCTAAACGTTCTTTCAGATTTAAAATAAAATAAGGATATTTTCTATAAGCGTTAATCTATATTTTGAATCGTATCACAGGAGGTCAGTAGATATGAAAAATTATAAGCTCAGAAGAAATGTGAACTTCACGCTTATCGAGCTTTTGGTTGTAATTGCGATTATCGCAATCCTTGCGGCTCTTCTCCTGCCTGCGTTGAAACAAGCAAAGGATATGGCGAAAGTCGCGGGTTGCTTATCCAACATTAAGCAGGTCTATCTCCTTATGTCGAGTTACGCCGAGGACAATAACGATTGGCTGCCAGGGAACAGTTTTACGAGCTCGCCGTGGATTCTCCAAAGGACCTGGGTGAACTCTCCAGATTCATATGAAAGGACCCGAGGGAATTTTTATGTCAATAACGACCGCTGGTCCACTGAAGGTACGATGTTCCTGTGCCCAGGATCTTTGGTATCTCCTCTCTATTCCGCGAACAATTACGCCACTCTGAAAGCCGGTTACATAACATACTTCATATTCAACAATTTTTATTTTGGTACTGCTAATGTCGCTAACTTTCCTTTGCGTTGCAATGGAGGACGGATGACAAGATTCGACCCCAAAGCAACTCTTGTGCAGGACTGGGTTGTCACTCCAGACACTGGTTCCACCAAGCCCACGGTCTATAAAAATTCCCACAGAAGGGGTGCCAACGTCATGAGCGCTGATGGCGCGATAACATTCAAACCGATCAGCCAATTCACGTACCTTGCGCCTGATGGACCGGATGACTGTAAAATATACAGATATTATCCTGTCGCCGGATGGAGCAACTAGGACTTTTAAAAACAAAAGAGAGTTTGCATCACAAAGACGCTAAGTCGCGGAGAAAATGAAAAAGGTTTCAGAAAGGTCAGAAGCTAAGAAGTGCAGTCCCAAAGGAGAAATATATGGAGCCTCAAGAATGGTATCAGGAAAGTCTGGGAAGGCAATTCTATTGAATGTATTGGCAGATTTAAAATAAGGTAGATCTCTTGCCAACTCGAATGGGAACTTGGGCAATTATGACATCGACTGCGATTGCTGCTTCCGCATATTTCGGGTAAACATTTCCCTTCAATCGGATTTATAAAGACAAAATTGAAAAACCCTTGCTGTCAAACGGCTACGTATATTCGGCGTAACCTAGTGTAGCGAAATACCGAAGTTACCTTTAATCTTCATTGGGTTTAATTCCCCGCCCCGGGGCGTCTTGATGTATTTTGAACACATAAAAATCTCATCACCAATCGGCAAGGGCGTGGGAGCCTGCCCGAAATACCTCGATGCTTGTCGTAGAGTATAGGGTAAACGAGATGAGATTTTTATTATCTCTCTTTGAACTCAACCCAGTATTGACTTAGATCACATAGCTGGGTAATTCCCAATAATTGTCACTGCGAGGAACGTATGCTTTCAACTCGTTCGCGGCAATCGCTTCAGGTTTAACGTCGCTCATTAGCATTTTCGCCGCTAGAGCGAGCGATTTTTCAGCCATCCCCGAAATGCTTACCTTGTCGAATTTAGTTACATTAGTAAATAGCGTATCGTTCAGCGGATCTGTCCACTTTTTGTCAATAGCATCACGTCCGTGCATGAGTCCGAGTATTGATCCGACGGTTGCACCATTGCAATCTGTGTCAAAACCGCACATGACTGATACAGTGACGCCTTGTTCGAAATCCTTTGCTCCTTCCAAAAGTCCTAGAGCGACAATCGTGGCATTGTTGATAGTATGTCCCTCGTGATATGCATGTTTACCGTAGAGCCGGTTAATTGTTGAAATTGTCTTTTTCCAGTTGCGGGTCTTTTTCCAGTCGGCGACAGTTGTCCTGATAGCATTAGTAAGTCTTGATTCCTTTGGAATTTCAGAAAGGCCTATCTCGATGATTTCAGATATGTCGTTTGAGACATAAGCCGCCGCAAGCATAGCGGCAACCCACATTTCGCCGTATATGCCATTCTGCACATGGGAAACGCAGGCATCCTTGTACGCCATCATTGCCGCTTTTTCAGGCATTCCAGGTGCGATATATCCGAATGCGTCGCCTCTGATTTGAGCTCCGATATGTTCCCTGCCGGGATTGAAGTGACGGGCAGATTGCGGAGGAGGAACGTTATTCGCCAGATTCCGATAGACTATTTTTTCAGCACAGCATACAGCACCAACGTAAGGGAAGTGGCTCAACCAGAAATCCGCGACATCTTCAGAAGTAAAGGTCGGACCATATTTTTCAAGAAGCAGAGTATAGAGTACTGTGTAATTCGTATCATCATCTGTCGGCATTCCACCCGGGAAAAACTCCTTTACCGATTTCCATTCCGGATCTGTGAATCGCAAAGTAAGCAGCCTTTTAAATCGCGGATTTATCTCTTCGGTCGGAGGCGGATATACTGCGCCAAGATAATCCTTGAGCGGATATCCGGAAGTAAGTTTCCCCATCAACTCAATATCCTTCTGATCCCAGCCTTCCACAGGTTTACCTAGGAGACATCCTATGCAACGGCCATACCAGGCTCCGAGCAATTTAGATTTGAGTGTCGCATGTGAAAAGTTCCTTTTGAACTCTCGCGGACCCTTTGGTCTGGCGGCCGCGATTTTCGCATAGTCCGAGGGCTCATTAGTTTCATCGTATTTGCCCTTTAACTTAGACATCTCTTCGTAGAATTGCAGGAATTTTTCCCTGCTCATTTCGCCTGGGTGTGATTCAATCTTCTTCTTTATCGCGTCAATATTGCATCCTTGTTCTTTGCGCAGGTTCATCTCTTCCTTGAGGAAGAGCCTGTAACGCCTGTCGCTGATGTTATACTTGTTCATTCCTTCGTTCTCCTTCATTAAAAACTCCTTATTTTGAATTTATTTTAAATCTGCCAATACGTTCAACAGGATGGCCTTCCCGGACTTCCCTGACACCATTCTTGAGGCCCCATATATTTCGCCTTTGGGACTGCATTTTTTCGGTTCTGACCTTTCTGAAACCTTTTTCATCTTCTCGAAACTCGCGCCGTTGTGAAAAAGGAGAGTTGCATCATCAGAAGACAATCCTGATTCGAAGCTCTTCAATATTTCTTCATTGGTCCTAACTTTCTTCGAAACCCTGAAACTGTCCACTGCAATATTGCAGTCTTCATGCGAACCCACTATGAAATACATTTCTTCAAAGTCGAAGGTTATGTCCTCAAATTCCGGGGCTACAGACTTTTTTCTGAAGACGCCATCTATACACATTTCGCTTTCATAATTCTTTCCTTCCTTCTTCCAAGTAACAGCAATGTAATGCCATTGATCCTTTTTAAAATCAATGGGCTTTATCTGATGGAAAACCGTGTCCTGACTACCTTGAGTCGGATCATTACGACGATCAATCATCTTTGACCAAAAAGACAGCCCCCCCGGACCACTGGTCATGTGACCAATACCGAACCCCATGTTAGGAGTCTTTAAGTTAATATCGCTATTGCTTTTTTCACTTGCCCGATTCATGGCGCGCTTATATGGAGTAACGGTCATGAAATAAACCGTGTTGCGATTCGTCTCCGATCCAAACATTGCTTCCATAGTGTTATATGTAGGCTTAAACCATATCTCAAAAGTTCCTTCTTGATATTCGATACTGCCTTTCCTAGGAAAAACAATTTCCCCATACTGAGGCTTTTCATCCTTTGGCTTAGTGTCTTTTTTCTTTTCCTTTTTATCATCCTTCTCTTTCTTTGCAGCATCAGATTGGAATGAAAAAAGTCCTAAGAAAGCAACAAGCAGAATGAAACTCAAAACGAACGAAATTCTTTTTTTATTCCTATGCATCTGCCACCTTCCTTTTATAGATTATTTTAAATCTGCCAATACGTTCAACAGGATGGCCTTCCCGGACTTCCCTGAC
>CAZXAC010000025.1:13266-18530 GCA_964638335.1 uncultured Lentisphaera sp.
AACTCAAAACGAACGAAATTCTTTTTTTATTCCTATGCATCTGCCACCTTCCTTTGATAGATTTTCTTTTGCTGATGTTCAATTTTTATCCTTCCTTGACTAAAATGAAAGGACAAAATTTGTTATTCTGCGAAATTCGCAGTCAAAATTCAGCTTCACTTTTCGACGTTGAGTTTACTCCATTCCTTTATGGCTTCCCTCATGATCATCCTGTTTGAATCTGGAACTCCTGTTATCTTTTCAGCCATTGGCAGATATCCGCCGTCGTGCCAGTAAAGATCAAGTTTTTTGAAAACTTCCTTCCTTATGTCTTCCGGAGAACCATAAGGCAGTATCCTTTGAGCTTCTATTCCTCCGGACAGCACAAGTCTGTTTCTCGCGATTTTCGCAAGTTCCGTCGGATTATTTGCCAAACTCTGTATAGGATTAAGTATTGTAAGACCAATTTCTATGAAATCCTCAACGATCGGCATTACGTGCCCGCAGGAGTGATGGCTTATTATGATATCCTTTCCTAATTCAGAGCGGTAGAAGTCGTAGAGCTTCTTTAGGCGCGGCTTGAAATACTTCCTCCACATGTCCGGAGAAATTGTAAGTCTGTCCTGCATTCCGTAGTCATCACTGGTGTCCACATTGTCCGGCTTAAACTTTACGTATTCCTCGGCTATGCCCATTTCGAAATCGAAAATCTTGTCGAGAAGAAGATTTGTGGAATCTTCATCTGCGGCCATCATGTATAGGAACTCTTCCGGCCCGAGTATGTTAAAGCATTTTTCATACATTAAATATGAGTGTGTTACGACTAGTATGTTCTCCTTCCTGTCAATTTTTTCGTAATCAGCCTTCAAATTATCCCTTATCACCTTGCTGTGAGGATCAGGAACTTGTAAGGCTTCTATGTTGTCTGAAGTGATAGCCGGACCGGAAGGAAAAATCTCCCCTTCCACATCAATCCAAGTTGCTCCCCATATATCTTTCCACGCTTTGCAATCCATCGAAGGTCTTGAGTGCTCCGGAAAGGACCCGAAGTAAATCATCCTTGCCCAACATAGCGGTGGATAGCACACATGGCTTGGGGAATTCCATCTTACAACCCTCATAAAATTTTCTTTCTCAGAGTATCTCATCACAATTCTCCTTTTTTGTTTTGCTTTATTATAGGTCAGATGTTATCTTGATACTATGTCCTTTAATATTAAATAATTGCACTATTGTACTATTATGAATGATATATCGCTAAAAATACCTGTTTTTCATGTTATGTCTGGACTGCGGTATGGTATGATGAGTACTGGATGGAGGACATTGCCGTTTTCGTTCGCCGAATTCAGCCCTGACGGAGCATGGACAATTGAACTGGCTAACGGGAAGAAATTTGACGCTGGGAAAAATGATGTATTTTTTATTCCAGCTGGGACAAAGCACAGGTTGACAGTGCCGAAATTTATTACGAGCATGAGAACATTCTGGCTTCATCTGGAACTGGAATTGGAATCTGGACTTGATCTGCTTCTTGGCTCCGAATCCGAGACAATGCTGAAACCGCAGTTTTCAAAGAAATGTCGTTACCTGATGATGCAGGCAAAAGATGCTCAGGAGAACACCCCATCGTATTCTTCGGCGATTAGACTCAAGAGAATTTCCTGGGAAGTAGCGGAACTGCTCATAAACTTATGCGTCTTGCCAATCATCGGAAAGTCCTCAGAAATCGGACGCATCTCTTCGGTACTGTCTCACGTCAGAACGCATCTTGGCTCTAAAATCACCAGAAAAGACATGGCCGAGATCGCATGTCTTTCCCCGACTCGTTTTCATGCCGTCTTCAAGAATGCTGTCGGGATTGCTCCGATCGACTACGTGTTGCGCTGCCGTATCAAGCTGGCTCAGGAACTCCTTGTGAACACTGGTAAGACCACTGAACAAATCGCAATCGAATGCGGATTCAGAACGAGCTTCTATTTCAGCAGGATGTTTAGCAGGCACGTCGGGCAGAGTCCGTCCGCTTTCAGAAAGGCAAGCCTCTTGTAGGGATCGATATTAATTCATCTCGGTCTTAAATCATTGCTTATGAAATTGTAAAATTCACCATAATTCCAAATGCAGACAGTAAAATTAAAAAACAAGACATTGTTTTGCTCTTCGCGGCGGTGTATTTTGGCAGCAATTTAAATATAGTTGAACTGTTTTAAGAAGCCAAAGCTAAGAGTTGGTCAAGTTAGTAAGAATTGGTTGAAGTCTTCCAAGAAAATTTAAAAATAATTTTGAGAAAAAACGAAATAACTTAAGAGGTAAAAAATGAGAAAGTTTTTGGCGGGTCTCATGTTGGTGGCGTTATCGTTTGCGAGTTTCGCGGGCGAACAGTTTATAGCGAAGGATGGAAAATCCAATGCTCAGATCGTGATTGCGGCGGAGAACCGTCCGAGGATGGCGACGTTCGCCGCTCTCGAGCTCCAATATTTCATCCAGAAGATGAGCGGTGCGCGCCTGCCGATCGTCACGAGTCCGGATGCATCAGTTCCCGTAAAAATATATGTTGGAAAAAGTCCCGAAACGGAGAAATTAGGAATCAAGACCGACGATCTGAAATACGGAGCATTCAAGATCGCCTCAGGGGCAGACTGGCTCGCGTTGGTTGGTGACGACCGGGATTTTGTTCCGCCATTCGAACCGTGGCCGATGAGTCGAAGTGGCGTAAAGGCTTCCGAAGATGTATGGAAAAAACGGATTTCCGGCGTCACCGATTGTGGCTGGATATTTCCATTCCGAGCTGGTTTCAAGAATGGGTGGAACCTGGACAATAAGGGCGTTTGGAACCAGGCCAACTTTGAAAAAATAATGAATGGCAGGTACGGAGATGGTGCTGTCGCATTGTGGATGAGCGGGGGCAACAGCACGGCCGGATTCTGGAATGAAGATGAGAATGGTTCGCTGAACGCGGTGCATGAGTTCCTGCGCGGCTTAGGTGTCCGTTACTACATGCCTGGCGAAGAGAACGAAATCGCTCCGAAAATGACTTCCATAGAACTTCCTAAAATGGAAAAGACTGTCATTCCTGACTATTCGTTGCGCAACTGGTCGTGGTACTATTACGGCGCTTTCAGCTTTGAGGACGTGCTTTGGGCACGGCGACTTGGAATGAATTATGGCTACGAACAGACCGGATTGGTGCGAGGTCCGCACGGGCTTTGCTTTGTCTTTACTGGCGAAGAATGCAAAAAGAACCATCCTGAATATTTCGCGATCTTTGGCGGAGAAAGGGACTTCACGCACAAGGGCGGCGGTTCGGTTTGTTTCAGTTCAGAAGGCTTGGAAAAGGAAACAGTCAAGTATATTCGGTTTATGTTGGATGAATATAAATTTCCATTGGTTGACATCTGGCCTATCGACGGACTCAAGCCTTGCCAGTGCGAAAAATGCCGTGGATTGAGCTCTTCCGAACAAGTCTGGGGTTTTGTGAACCGCGTAGCGACCGAAGTCTACAAGACTCATCCGGATAAGATCGTGTCCTGCGGCGCATACACCTCGTACATTGAAGCTCCCGATACGATTGAGAAGTTCAGTCCGAATGTCGCCGTATGGATCTCGAATTGCGGTCGTCCGAAGATGACCGATACCGAACACTGGGACAAATACATGGCGCGGATAAATAAATGGCAGAGCAAACTTGCCCCCGGCAGGATACTCCGCCTTGAGAACAGCCTATACCACCTTTACAAAAAGGATACGGGCCCTATGCCTTTCCCTGTCATTCACCCGCATGGCACCGCGAAAGACCTGAAGGCGATGAAGGGCATATCGATGGGCGACACCGGGGAACAGAGCCAGAAGACGGGCAAATGGGCCGGGATGCCGCTGAATCATGTGAATCTCTATGTGCAATCCCGTTTTCTATGGGATTCCCAGCAGGATGTTGACAAGCTTCTTGATGAATACTACTCCATATTCTACGGGCCTGCCGCGAAGGAGATGAAGGAGGCATTCTCATATGCCGAGAATAATCTTGCCCTCAAGGACACAAGCCGCGGAGCAGGAAGAGGAAATCCGGCCAATGTTCCTTTGGAAGTGTCTGTAAAGTTCCGTGATTTGCTCCAGAAGGCAAAGGACGTTGCTGGCGACAGCGTTTACGGCAAACGCATTGGCCTTGTGCTTTCCGCCCTGATCCCTAAAGAGGAAATCATCGCCACGGCTGAGGAAGACAGGAAGCGCATCGAGGCGGCGCGTGCGAACGCTCCCACCGCTGTCGGCGTGGAAGGGTCAGATCTGAGCAAGGCAGAGGAATATTTCCTGAAGAACGCCAAGGCCGGAGAGGAACCGCAGTTGAAGACATCCTTCAAGGCGGGCTGGGACAAGAACGCCCTGATACTCGAGATCACCTGCAAGGATCCGGACATGAAGAATCTTCTTTCCTCGACCGATGTCTACAACGGGGAATATGTTGCGATCACAATCCAGACCCAGCTTCACAAGCACTACATGCTGGAGATCAATCCCGACGGACTGGTCATGGAAGGGAATCCTGTGAGAGGCTGGAAATCCCTTGCCGAAGTTAAACCGGAAAAAGGCGAAGACTTCTGGCGTCTTACCGTACGCATTCCAGTGGTCGGGGCGGACGAGGCTGGCGCCGATCCGAACCATCGCGTCGCAGGGGAAAAACCGACCCCTGAAAATCCATGGTATATAAACATCGGCAGACAGATCCAGAAAAGCAAGGAAAGGGTCAGTGAAATCCAGCTTTTCTCATTGTCCCAGAAATCGGCCTGGCATGACCCGGTTTATTTCGGAAAACTGGAGATAAAATAATCTTGTGAAATTCGCGATATATAATTTTAGGAATTTGAATTTAGGGTATCTCTAAAAATTCACAATCGGCGCGTTGCGGAAGATTTTTGAAAGCTCAAAAAGAATTTTTGAGGAGAGGCGTATCCATGGCGATACGCCGACCGAAAAACATTCTTCTTTGAGCCAAAAAGACCCGCAACCCAAAGGGCAAAAGATACTTATGGATTCTGGCTTTGTCAAAAACCACTCGTGCATACCGCTCTGGGTATGCTCTCGGGATTTTTCCTTGCCATCTCTCCATAATTTACTTTTGCGCGCCATTTGTCAATTTTTAGAGGTACCCTTTATATCAAGAAAACAAAGAAGAATTACGAAAATATAATTTTTCATAAATTCAATTTTTAAAACTGAATATTAGTGTCCTAAGCAATATTATCGTAGTCGTAATCGCTATCCACCGTCGCATTTAGGCTATGGTGGACAGG